>SFIS01000010.1 GCA_004555245.1 Bacteroidales bacterium | reverse complement strand
ATGCGATAGATTATTGCCAAAAATTGCCAAAATAAGGGTAAATCTTCAAATACAGAAGTTATAGAATCTTCCAGCGGCACAATCAGCGAAGATGACGACGAGTCTATTAGTAGTTCATCAACAGGTTCTGCAGACTGGGACTCAATGTTAGATTCTTATAAGCAGTATGTCAACAAATATATAGCTCTATTGAAGAAAGCTGCTAATGGTGACATGAGTGCCATGGCGGAGTATGCTGGACTTATGCAGAAGGCTCAAGAATTGAGTGACAAGATGAATGGAGCACAAGGTGATATGTCTGCATCTCAATGGGCACGATATATGAAGATTACTACCAAAATGACTACGGCAGCGCAGGAAATGCTTTAAGTTTTTTCACAATTAAAAATGTGGGGATGTATCACAATGATGCATCCACACATTTTCATGCCGCTCGCAAATTCAACTAATGATATCGTCCACAAACTCTTCTCACAGGTGGAGAATCTACTTGTTGACATGGGGCTGATGTTGCCTGAGAAATAGTATATTGATGCCACAAAGATGGAAAGCGCAGCCAACAAATACACCTTTCTATGGAAAAAGACCGTAGAGAAAAACAAGGCAAAGCTGGAGGAGAAGATTAAAAACATACTCTCACAGACAGACTAAACCAATTGATCCTCTAAACGAAAAAAGTTCACTAAGTGAGCAAGAAACAAATGTAAAACATGGTACAATACGAAAGTGCCCTGCATGTCGAGCAGAAGTTGGCACAGTTCAAAAAAATGGCGAACTTTTCGGCGGCAGAAAAAAACGTAGATAATTATGTCAAAGATAAAAGAAATCGCATCATTAATTGCGCATAACAAAGGTTTTGAATTGTTCATTACAGGAATTATCATCCTGAATTCAGTCCTTATAGGCGTAGAAACCTACACGGACAATCTGACTGTCAAGATGATTCAGCAGGGAATCTTGTATATATTTACATTAGAGATTCTAATGCGTTTTATTGCGACTAAAAGTATAAAGGAATTCTTTTGCGATGGATGGAATGTGTTTGACCTTACGTTGGTCCTGATTGGATACATCCCCGAGACCTTGTTCGCATCAGCATCAATGATGACAGCGTTGCGAGTGTTAAGAGTGTTCCGTATTCTTCGATTGCTTAGAGCTTCCAAGGAAATAAAGTTGATTGTAACGGTACTCGTAAAGTCAATGACGTCAATGTTCTACAACTTGATACTATTCTTGATTTTTGTGTATTTGTATGCAATTGCAGGTGTTTCCATGTTCCGCCTTCCAGACCCAACAACTCTTGAAGGCGAACAACTGGCGAAATACGAAAAATTAATGGAAGTTGCTCCTAATGCTCCATCAAATTCTCCTGATCCTTTTGGGGATTTGGGCGAGGCCATATTTACATTATTCCGAGAACTCACCGGAGAAGATTGGACGGATCTCAGATATAATCATATCACAGCATCGGAGTACGGACTTATTCATGTAAACTCAGCCGTAATAACGACATATCATGTGTCTTGGTTTTGTTTAGCTGCTTTCCTTCTTCTCAACTTAGTAACTGGTGCAGTAATAAACAACTACCAGATTGCCATTGATGAGGAAGATGAAAAGAAGAAAGACAAGAGCGATTCTTCTAAAGAATAGATATCCATTCTAATCAAAAAGTTGGAGGGAGGATGTGGGCTAACATCCTCCCTCTTCCATTATATACCAAAACTTTTTCGCTTCGTCCGCACTTTTCGCGAGTCTTTGACAGTCTTTGCAGCATGAAGCCAGCAACGGAATCGGAAGTTCTCGTCCTCCTCATCCTTCTTGCGCCCATCCTATATAGTCTCACTGCTGACAGAACCACCACCAGCGCAAGGGATACTGACATAGTGACCACGGGAGAAGGCAAATCAGACGTTCAAACCCTGATGGGGAAGGCGCCGTATGGCGTGCAGAAGCGTTGCATCAGTGCAGGAGTGGTGACATGGCTGCTATCGGGTGCGATAGACGACCCGGAATGCGTGCTGTCACGACATTTCGCCAACGTACGGAGCATCAACGAGAATGACACACGCCCTCTCGCACAACTCCTTCTGCCAGAAGTGGCTAAATACAATCTAAAGCAAACGGTAAAAAAAATAATCTCTGGCAGAGAATAGAAATACAGTCAGACTCTCTTGTCGTCTTACAACTCCTAAACACCATATTTAACCTCAGTTAACACTTCTGACTACCTGAAAAAACACTGAGTTTTCATTGAAATTTGCTTGTAGAGATACCGAGAAACACTGACCGAATGATGTTTTTTATCAACAAACGGTACAAAAACTAACCTTTCAGCACCCGAAAACTATTGTTTCATCCTCAAAAAGGTAATGAATGACCCTCCCATTCAATACCTTTTGCCGTCCGATATTGACTGTTTTGCATACTCACTTTGACTATTTTACCTTCCAAGATTGACTATCTTGGGCTCATAGATAGACTATCTTGCACCACACGAAAAACACGCAACCAGCCTCAACTTTACAACAACCTACAAATCAAGACGTTAGGAAAACACGGCAAATACTCGCATAGAATCCATCAAGACACATTGCGTCCGCAAATATCGCGTAGATTTCAGTTAACGACAGTATAGTTTTCTTAATTTATGTTTACCCAGATACTTCCCCCACCCTTTCGTAAGAGAATCAGAAAAAGACAGAGGAAAGGATTTAGGCATATCACGGAAATGCAAAACTTTATCCATAAAGAGGTATTTTCAAAATCCTTTTTACGACAACAGAGACAACAATGACAACGGGAAGAACGGGCGCAACGGAAGATGTCACGAAGTGACATACAACAGGGACAACAAGATTACTGTTGTCAACTTGTTTTTTCGCAAGCTCAAGGAACCATCTCGTCAACTTGTCAACTGAACAAGAAGCAACTTCTCAACTCGTCAACTATTCGCAAGCGATCAACTTGAATTATATGAGAAAGGCTTTTACCGAAGCTTTGTCTTTGCCTCTCAAGACTTCGCAAATATCCATGTGTTTCCAATAACAAAAACATACCGGCATTTGGATTATTCTGACTTGCCGTAACTTTCTATAGGTTCTGCCACCATATCATATTCTTCTTCAGGCATCTTATAGGATTTTACCCTTCTGTCTTCAAGGTAGAGATGGTAAAGTGTGTATTCCAAAGCATCTAAGGTCTGTTGGCGTACTTTCGGTTTCAGCTGGCATTCCCACACCGTAATACAATGCCAGCCCATAGCAGCGAGTTGGCGCATTTCCTCTATATCTCTGCTCTGATTACGCATAATCTTATTTTTCCAAAAAACAACATTTGTCTTTGGAAGCTTATAACTCTTACACCCTTCGTGACCATGCCAGAAACATCCGTTTACGAAAATGACAGTCCGATATTTGCGCAAGACCAAATCGGGATGTCCAGGAAGCCGTGGATGATTCAGCCTATACCGGAATCCACGGCTGAACAAGAATTTTCTCACCAGCAGTTCCGGCTTAGTGCTCTTGTTCTTTATCGCAGACATACAGCGGTGACGCTGTTCTTTGGTCAGTTTGTCCATATCATTATTCACATTGTTTATCAATGATCGGGGGTGCATAAGTATATACAGAAACCTTAACCGTCGGTTGCGCTCTGCCAGCACGTGCTGACAGCCGGTAGGAGAAAAAAAACGAAAGGTGTCCAACGAACCGTTATGTTATATGCTCACGGCTCATTGAACACCTTTCATGTATCTTATTATCCCACGTTGTAGCCTTACCCTGCCCTGCTCCTGAAGGCGGCTGAGGGCGCGGGAGACTTCGAGGCGCGAGCTGCCAATCTCTTGTGCAAGCTGGCACATAGTGATGCGGAATACGGTCTCCGGATTGTCTTCTGATGTATGGCGCGACAGAAAAAGCAGCACGCGGCTGTCTATGTCTGCGGGCGCAGCCTCCCATGTGTCATCAACATAACGTTGCACTCGGGTGGAGAGCATATTAAAGATGTTGAGACGGAAGACGACGTACTGGTTGACAAGGAAATGAACATCGTCTTTCTTCACGAAGATGGCATGGCTGCGCTTCACGGCGGTGTATCGGTGGCTGTATCTCTGTCTGAAGCCGAAGAGTTTGTCTGGCTCTATGAGATATGGGGCTGTGACATGTTCGGTGACGGTGTATGTGCCGTCTGACGATACGGAGAGTTTCTCCAGTTCGCCGTCGATGAGGAAGAGGAGACCGCGGCTGTTGTGGCCTTTATCGACAAGGCATTGCCTGTTGCGGAGCGTCAGGAAGCTGAACTTCAGCTTTGTGACAACCTCATGCAGCTCTTCGGACGACATGCCCTGGAAGAGGGGGAGTTTCGACAGGATATCGTATATGTGCATCTTCGCTTTATCGTTTACGGACGGGGACTGCTAAGTATGCCCTTCTACCGGAGAGTTGGGGTGAGGCTTGCGGTCAGAGGTTGTCCGACTGCCACACGGCGTATTTGCCATTGTCGTCGTATATGATGTATGCCTTGAGGTCTTTGTTCTTCGCGAGAATCTTCTTCGCCTTCTCCAATCCCATGACCATGAATGCAGTGGCGTAGGCATCGGCCCGCGCACAGTCTTTGCAGACTACTGTAGCCGAGAGGATGCTGTGCTGGACAGGGCGGCCGGTGTGGGGGTTGATGGTATGGGCATAGCGGCGACCGTTGCGATAGTAGAAGTTGCGGTAGTTGCCGCTTGTCGCCATTGCGGCATCGGTGATGTTGATGACGGTCTGCAGCTCGGTGTTCTGCGCCAGACTGTCTTCTACGGGTTTCTGTACGCCGATAGCCCAAGGGATTCGTTTCTCGCTCACGCCGCTGACAACTATCTCGCCTCCTATCTCTACCATGAAATTCTTTATGCCTCTGTCACGGAGACATCTCGCTACGACGTCAGCCCCGTAACCTTTGGCGATGGCTGAGCAGTCGAGCATGATGCGGGGGTCTGACTTGACAACGGCACCGTCTTGCAGACTGACTTTCTTGTATCCTACAATTTGCATGATGGAATCGATGGCGTGCGGGGAGGGCATGACATTGTTCTTGAATCCGAAGCCCCAGGCGTTGACCAATGGGGCGACGGTGATGTCGAAATCGCCATCCGTGTCGGCGGAGACCTGTTGCGCCATATTGAAGACCTGGACGAACATCTCGTCGAGGGAGGTCTCACGGTTCTGGTTGACAGCAGAGATGACTGAGTTTTTGTTGAATGTCGAGAGTGAGTTATCGACTTTATGCAGCTCTTGTTCTATCTCTGTCTTCAGGTTACGGTCGCTTTGGTATGTTATGTTGTATATGGTGCCGAAGATGATGCCTGTGTCATGCTGGTAGGGCGTGTTGCGCTGCTGGCGTATGATGAGAACAGAAGCGACGAGCAACACGAGGAGTGCAGTGAGGCGGTAGGTGTTCTTGGATAGGAGTTTCATTGGTTTATATAGTCTTTATAATTGACAGGGTGACGGGAGTGACTTGTTGCTGTTTGCAAGCTGATAGTTTTGTAATTAGTCTGGAATCAGAACTGCAAGCCGACCGTATATAATGCCATGAAGCGCGAACTGTTGCTGGCATCTCCGTACCCGGGCGCATAAAGCGGTGCTTTGGTGTAATCTGAACAGCTGATCTTCTTTCTGTAACGGAGGCTCCATCCCATGTGTAGCGGTCCGTATATCTTGGCATCAACTCCGAAGACGAGTTCAAGCCAATGCAGATTGAGCTTCTCGTGCGTTGTCACATAGGGGACACCGCCGTCCGGAATCTGGCTTCGCGTTGTTCCTGCCGCAATGCTATATGCAGTGGCTGACGGGCTTTCTGTCTCCGCTCCGTCTTCAGGGTCATCAACAGAGGGATTCTCCGGCAGCGGTTCTGTCATGTCGTAGGAGAAGGATGTGTAGCCGTATCTCATGCCGAGAACGAGGCGGTAGTTGTCGAGTTTGTTCTTCAGGATGTTGTAGTCACAGCCTATACGACCGAAAGGAGCTTTTGCGGTGTAGCTCACACGTGTGTCATCATCGTATTTGTCAGCCTTTCCGTAGCCGAACTCTATGACGGGAAGGTATTTCCCGCGGATTGAAGCCTGCAACGTGCCTTGATACTCGCCATGGTCGCTGAGACGCAACATAAGGGGGCCTACGAGGTCGATGTTCACAGACAGGCTGCGGAACAGCGGCGCAGACTTGCCGGCAGGCTCTTTTGGTGCAGGCTGGACGGTGCTGCCGCCGTCTTGGGGCGACTGCGGGGCTGTGACTGCCTGGGCATGAGCTGACACGGATGCGACGAGCATGATGAATATAAGTATATGTCTCATGTATTTATAGTTGACGTGTGGACGGGTGGACAAGTGGACGAGTGGACGAGTTAACGGGTGGGCGGGTGGCAGAAGTTTACACTGCTATACGGTCTTCTCTATCTGATATTCGTTACGGCCTTGCGACGAACGTGAGATGAGGTCGCCGAGGAACCCGGCGATGAAAAGCTGTGTTCCTATAACCATCATCGTCAGAGAGATATAGAAATACGGCGTATCCGTTATCAGACGCTGCGGTATGCCGTTGTACAATGCCCACAGCTTGTCGGCACCAATGGCTATTACGGCTATCAGACCGAGGAAGAAGACGAGCGAACCGAGAAAGCCGAAGACGTGCATCGGCTTGCGACCGAAGGTGGAGAGAAACCAGAGTGTCATCAGGTCGAGATAACCGTTGACAAACCTGTTCCAACCCATGAACTTCGATTCTCCGTATTTGCGCGCCTGATGGTGGACACGCTTCTCGCCTATCTTGTCGAACCCAGCATTCTTTGCGAGATACGGGATGTAGCGGTGCATCTCTCCATACACCTCGATATTCTTCACAACCTCTTTCCGGTAAGCCTTCAATCCGCAGTTGAAATCATGAAGGTTATGTATGCCCGACACCTTGCGGGCCGTGGCATTGAAGAGCTTCGTGGGTATGGTCTTGGACAGAGGATCGCCCTTGCTGCGGTTCATCTTGTAGCCGCTGACAAGGTCATAACCGTCATTCACTATCATGTTGTAAAGCTCGGGAATCTCGTCGGGAGAATCCTGAAGGTCGGCATCCATGGTAATCACAACATCTCCCTGAGCCTGCTCAAAACCACAGAAGAGGGCGGGCGACTTGCCGTAGTTGCGCCTGAACTTTATGCCATGCACTTCATCATGCTCTGAAGCCAGACGCTCGATGATATTCCAGGAAGCATCGGTAGAGCCGTCGTTGACGAAAATCACTTCGTATGTGAGATTGTGATTGCGGCAAACCCTGTCTATCCAGCCGTAAAGCTCGGGCAGAGATTCCGCTTCGTTGTATAGGGGAACAACAACTGTAATGTTCATATCGTTTGGATGTTTTTTGTTTTTCTGTAGAGATTAAGAATATCTTGTCAACTCATTTAGCATTCGGAAGTTACCAACAGGCGAACGAATGATTCTGCTATACGGCATATCCGTCAGGGACTCCCGTCTTCTTGACGAACAGGGCGACGACAACGCTGACAAATACCGAAGCGAACAGACTGTCGAGAAGATAGCCGAACGTGATGTCTATGGGACGCAACTCTGAAAAAGCGGACACCATCTGCATCGCCTCTGTCTTCGGCATTCCGTAAGCCTTCTCAAAAATCTCCGTGTCCAAGGCATTCAACGACGTCTCCATCAGCGAGACGAAAGAACCCGCATCAAGGAAGCTGAAATACACCCACACCCCCACCGCTGTGAGCAAGGATGCATGGGCGCAAGTCATGAATATCAAGAGGAGCGCCTGTCCGAATGTAAGCACTCCACCGGATCGCGTCTCGCGGAAACGCTTGGCGAAACCGTACAACAAAACGGGGGTGAGAAGGATACAAGCAAAACAAACCACACTGTCTAACGTGAGACGGAGGACAAAAAAATAGAAACCCGTCAGCCAGCATAAGGCCACATATAGACCGTAGATGCGGCTGTAGGCTATTGTCTGTTCATATTTTGAAAGCGTCATACTAATAGAAATTAAAAAGCCTCCGCCCCAAGGGCAGATTAGTAAAAAAAAGGAACCACCTCAACGAGATGATTCCTTATTTTCAATCTTCGAGCCTCTTGTCGGATTCGAACCAACGACCCCGAGATTACAAATCACGTGCTCTGGCCAACTGAGCTAAAGAGGCAGGTGGGCGAGCTACTTACATCGCACCGCTACAACCAAGTACCCTTGCTACATTCCTGTCCTGGGGGAGTTCCGAGGGAGCTGGTCGTATAAGACTCACCCGTATTGTCGCTTATGTCACGACCTCGCTTTCACAAAAGCAGTGCAAAATTACTCATTTTTCTCCAAACTACACAAATATCTCAACATCTATCACCGCCAATTATGTTTAATTAACAAAATTACAAATAAATGTAGAAGACGGAAAGACCGAAAAACGATTGAGCGGAAAAAACTACAATTCATAATAGTTATTGTCACAAGAGGCATTGTAACATACGAGATGTCGCTTCTTTCTACAGAGAAATTTTACAAAAAAAACACATAAAACATAATAATTTATTAATAGTTGCGTTATGCAATAAACAGAACAATTTACTTCCTTTTGTATTGTCTGCCTACATACAAGGAGACTGTCACATACCCGGCAGTTCTTCCTTTACACAAAAAAAACAAGATTGGTAACAAACATAAAAATAATGTCCTTAACAATATCAGTCCTTAGCCTGTTAGGCACATTTCTTTTGTCAGCCGCCATCGGAGTGTTCTCTATATCGAGAATCGTTGACATTGCGAAGAAGATGCATCTCTACGACCAGCCGAACGGCCGCAAGATTCACAGCATACCGATTCCACGTCTTGGCGGTGTGTCTTTCATCCCCGCTGTTTTCATCTCTCTTTGCACTGTCGCTGTCCTACTCTCGCGACTGGGATATAACCTTGATACTCTTTATGACTCTGGCAGTCCGCAGCATTTTGTGGCTTATATAGCCGGCGCTGTGCTTCTCTATTCTATGGGCATCCTTGATGATGTCCGCGGCGTGGGCTACAAAATCAAATTCATTGTCCAGATAATTTCCGCTGTCCTGCTCTGCATCAGTGGATTATGGATTGCTTCTCTCGAGCATATCTTCCTCATAGACAAGATTCCGTTCTGGGTTGGTATGCCGCTTACAGTATTCTTTGTCGTTTACGTCACAAACGCCATCAACCTTATTGACGGCATCGACGGACTGGCATCAGGACTTTCATCCATTTCACTCATCGTCGCCATCATTCTCTGTCTCATGTCCGGCGACATTCTCTGGGCCATGCTCGCTATAGCTTTCCTCGGGGTGGTGACTGTGTTCTTCTGCTTCAACGTCTTCGGAAAGAGACATAAGATTTTCATGGGAGATACCGGTTCTCTCACTCTTGGATACACTCTCAGCTATATCTTCCTGCATTTCTGGCAGGCAAACCCGATATGGAACCCATATCTCCACAACCTCGGCATCATAATGCTCAGCACTCTCATCATCCCGATGTTTGATGTAGTCAGAGTCTTCATGAGCAGAGTGAGAGACAACCGCAACCCGTTCCTCCCCGACAAGAACCATATCCATCACAAGTTGATGCGTACAGGAATGAACGGCAGACAGACAATGATATCACTACTCCTGCTCTCTGTCCTGTTCATCGTCATCAACTATATTGTTGCATCATACATCAGCCAGACACTCATCATTCTTATCAACGTACTCATGTATGTCGTGATGCACATCATCATAAACTATTTCATACAGAAAAAAGAGAAAGAGACGGGGGGAAGAAACTGGAAGAAGGTGTTCTGATTTTAGTTTCAAAGTAAAAGAATCACGGTTTCTATCTGTCAGACAAATTGTCCGATACAGAATAGAAACCGTGATTCTTTTTTCTGTCATGTACTTTGCATTCCTACTTGGACTTGTGTATCGCCCATTCTTTAGGATAAAGGTTGTTTGCCCTCGTTCCTATATTTTTCATGAAGCCGAGAGGGTGATGGTCGTAACAAACGACGACATATCCGCGCGGTGTAGCTTGCGGGAGAGTGACAGCCTCACGATGAAGGTAGCTCAAAGCCTCTTCCCTCAGCAGTTCTACTGTCGGGAAACGTGTCGCGTCGCGGCTTATGCTCAACGCCTCGCAATGCGACGGAATGTTGTCACGTCCTTTCTGCACATCTCTCGGGATGCCGTCGTAAATGACATTGAGACGTGTCTTCTTCAATATGGCACCTTTAATTGCTGACGGCAACTGCCTGTTTTCAGAGCATTCGTTTCCGTTCTTCCGCAAGACGCACATGAAGAGTCCTTCGCTTTTTGAGATGCCTGGAATGAAACGATAGACAGGTTCGTCAAAGCCTGCAAGCAACGACCCCGTGATATTCCACCCGGGCGACACGGCAACAGGCAGCAACTCCGCGCCAAGTTCGTCACGCACATAACGCACGTTCTCCTCATTCTCTTGTGTGTTAAAGGTACAGGTGCTGTAGATAAGAAGTCCGCCGGGCTTCAGCCGCTTCCATATCTCCGTCACTATCTCCCTTTGCAATGATGCACAACGATGGACATTGGCAATGTTCCATTCGCCTATGGCGGACCGGTTTCTACGGAACAGTCCTTCTCCAGAACATGGCACATCGGTCAAGATGACATCAAAGTTCAACGCCTCACGCGAATAGTGGTGATGCAGATTCTGCGTGACGATGACGTCCGGATGTCCTTGCTTCTGGATGTTCTCCGTTAGGATGTTTGCCCTCCGGCGATCCGGCTCGTTGGTGAGAAGCAACGAACCCTCAGGCAAAACTCCACGAGCAAGTGTTGACTTTCCACCGGGAGCGGCACATAGGTCGAGCATCAGCACTGGTTTGCCGACATACTGCCGCATCACTTCTGCAAGAAACATTGAGCCAGCTTCCTGCACATAATAGCAGCCGGCATGGAACAGCGGATCGTCTGTAAACGAAGGGCGTCTCCCCAGCCAATATCCGCCCATACACCATGGTATATCTTCAACGTCACAATCAAAAAGCCTACTTGCTTCATATCCGCACGGCTTGAAGGGATTCAGACGGACACTCGTCGGTGTCTCTTCTTCAAAAGAGGCGACATAGCGTTTCCATTTCTCGTCGCCCATGAGGGCGGAGGTGTATTCTACGAATTGTGTCGGGAGTTGCTCCATGTTTTTACAGACAGGAAAGGGGAAAAATGAGAAATGACGGGCATGCAAGTCTGAAACCTTCAGCCTTGTTCGCCCGTCATTTGTTTTAAAAGAGAAATCAGAACTGGAAATAGTTCTTTGCGTTGTTATAGCAGATGTCTTCTATCATCTGGCGCACGCGCTGCTCCTCATAGCCCTCAAACGGAATAAGACCGTTCTCGATGTCGTTGCCTACAAGGTTACACAATGTGCGGCGGAAATATTCATGACGCGGATAAGAGAGGAACGAACGCGAATCGGTGAGCATTCCGACAAAACGAGAGAGAAGACCCAATACCGAGAGTGCGTTCATCTGCTTCTCCATGCCATCCTTCTGGTCGAGGAACCACCAGCCTGAACCCCACTGTATCTTTCCAGGGCAAGAACCGTCCTGGAAGTTGCCGAGCATGGTGGCTATCACTTCGTTGGCACATGGGTTGAGGTTATAGAGGATGGTCTTTGTCAGCTTGCCCTCGACATTCAGTTCGTCAAGGAAATGACTCATCGCCTTGGCAGTGGTGAACTCGCCGATGGAGTCGAAACCTGTGTCCGCGCCAAGTTTGTTGAACATCAAAGTGTTGTTGTTACGGATAGCGCCATAGTGGAACTGCTGTGTCCAGCCTGCTTCATAGTCCATAACAGCCATCTCTTTCAGGAAGGCGTGTTTATACTTACGCTGCTCTCCGACAGTCGGGGTGGTGCCGGCAAGTGCCTTGCCGAGGATGGTGTCTATCTCCTGGGCTGTGTATGGCTCGTCATAGAACTCTTCGATGCCGTGGTCAGAGAGTTTGCAGCCTTTTGATGCAAAGAAGTCATGACGTTTCTGAAGGGCTGCTACCATATCGGAGAATGTAGTTATTGAAGTGTCAGAAACAGCTTCGAGTTTCTTCACATAGTCAACAAATGTCGCTGCCTCGATGTTCATTGCCGCATCCGGACGCCATGCAGGTATCATGCGTGTCTTGCAGGTCGGGTCGGCTGCCACGACATCGTGATATTCAAGACTGTCGATAGGGTCGTCTGTCGTACATACAAGCTCTACATTGTAGTGCTCCATAAGTCCGCGTGGAGTGAACTTCGGGTCGTTGGCTATCAAATCGTTACATTTGTCGTAGATGGCACGTGCGTTGAGAGGGTTCAGCGTCTCCTCTATACCGAAAGCGGTCTTCAATTCGAGATGCGTCCAGTGATAAAGCGGGTTGCGGAAGGTGTAGGGGACTGTCTCTGCCCATTTCTCGAACTTCTCCCAGTCTGTAGTGTCGGAACCGGTGCAGAAACGTTCGTTGATGCCGTTTGAACGCATTGCGCGCCACTTGTAGTGGTCGCCCATGAGCCATATCTGTGCGATTGAATCAAAGCGCTTGTTCTCCGCTACCATTTTTGGGATGAGGTGGCAGTGATAGTCAATGATGGGCATCTTTGACGCATGATTGTGATACAAATCCTGCGCGGTCTTCGTTTCAAGAAGAAAGTCTTTGTCGTTGAATTTTTTCATAATTGTCTTTAAGGTTTATGTTTAGTTTGATTTGTTATGAGTTTTTTGTTTGTTTTCAAAGAGTTATTTGACCGTAGGTCAATACTTACATCTTACTTTCCAAGCTATGTCTCTGCATTATACACTTTGACTAATGCAAAAGTAGTAAAAAAGTTTTGAATGGAAAAACAATTTACAAAGAATTAACAAAAGACGAAAAGCATTGTACAAAACAACTTTCTCTTCACTATCCTTTAAAAGAAAAAAAGCCCTCAGTGAAGAGAGCTCTCTTTGCTGTATGCTGTTTTTCATGTCAGACGGTCATCTCGCCAGCAATGTTTTTCGCTATCTGCGTACGCACTGCATTCGTGTCAGAATAATGTGCCAGCAGATGCATAAGTTTTGTCGTGGCTGCCTCTACTGTGATATCGTAACCAGACAGCACACCTGCCTTCTGAAGGAAATAGCCTGTATCATAACGGTTCATCGCCACCGCTCCCGATTCGCATTGGCTGACGTTTACTATCACAATGCCGCGGCTTGTCGCTTCGCCCAACAGACGCAACAGCCAAGGTTGCTGAGGTGCGTTGCCGCTTCCGAATGTACGCATCACAATGCCCCGCAGACCGGGAATGGCGAGCACATGACGCACAACAGCTTCGCTTATGCCGGGAAAGAGGGAGAAAACTACAACATGGCTGTCCATAGCGAAATGCGGAATCATCGACTTGGAGAAGTCTGGCGTCAGAATATGATGTTCGTGAAAGTCAAACTCCACTCCAGCATCACACAGATGAGGATAGTTGAAACTCTCGAAGGCAAAGAACTCGTCTGCAGAACACTTTGTCGAACGGTTCCCTCGCAGAAGATGCCCGTTGAAATAGATAGACACCTCTGGCACCATAGCATGTCCTTCCTCGGAATAAAGGCCTGCAAGCTCTATGCTTGTAAGCAGATTCTCCTTGCCGTCTGTACGCAACTGACCTATTGGAAGCTGCGAACCGGTCAGTATGACTGGTTTCGTCAGATTGCTGAGCATGAAAGAGAGTGCTGATGCGGTATATGCCATGGTGTCTGTGCCGTGCAATACTACAAAACCGTCATAGTTAACGTAGTTGTCGGCTATAATACGTGTCATCACAGCCCAGTGATGTGGCGTCACGTCACTCGAATCGATAGGCGACGCGAAAGGATAGACATCAACGACTGTCTCTATCTGTTTGAATTCCGGAAGCACCTTCAGAAGATTGTTGAAATCGAGCGGCTCCAATGTCCCGGTCTTCAGATTTCGCCCCATACCGATAGTACCACCAGTGTATATCAGCAACACCTTATTAGTTTGCATATCAGAGCCTTATTTCTTTTTCTTCAATTTCAACTCGGGGATTTTGATTTTCTGTCCTTCTTTTACTTCCCTCACTCCGTTCAATGCTTCGACGTAGCATTCCATTCCCGGACCGAGATAAGCCTTTGAGATAGACGCAAGCGTCTGTCCTTTTGCTACTGTCACCGTCTGTTGAACACCTACGATAGCATAGGCGCCAGTACGCACTCGAGGGTCTTTGTCATAACTTGGCAAAGAAGCTTTTGTTTCCGCCGGCTTTGTTGTAGCGCTCTTTTGCTCTGAAGACTTAGTGGATATTGGAGACGATGGGATGTCGCTCGGAATCCCTTTCTGCTTCGTTTTCATATCCTTCTTGTCTTTGGTGGCTTTGTCCTGCTGTTCTTTATCTGCCACAGACGCTGTATCTGCGGGAAGCGGCAGACGCTTATAAACCACTTTGACTTTCACAGGTTTCTCGTCTTTGACGAAATATGACTTCACGTCTTCCCACATAATATCTGATGTGGCTCGTCCCAGCACAAAACCGACAAAAAGCGATAGGACACATAACACAACACACACTATCGTTGCGGTGGTGTTATCGTTCGTTTTGCTTGGATCAAGGTTTTCCATAGTTTCCTCAATATTGTTTTGGTCGTTTGTTTCAGAATCGTTGTTATTCGGCTCATCGTCAGAAGTGACTGTTACACCAGAAATGTCAGAAACGTCTGTATCTTTCGTATCTTCTATATCAACTGTGAGGTACGGTTTTTCTGTTTCTTCATCAACTTCCGTGTCTGTAGTTTCTTCATTAACCTCCGTGTCTTTAGTTTCCTCAATAACCTCCGTGTCTTTAGTTTTTTCCGTCACGTTCAAGCCTGCCATGACGTCCGTTTCTTCACTGACACTATGGATTGTCATGAAAGCATCATGAATATCTTGGGGTATGTCTGTTTCAGGAATGTGCTCCTCAACATCAACGGCGGCAGATGATGGTTCTACTGGTAAAGGAGTTGTCTCCTTTTTCTCAACAAAAGTCTTCTCTGCCTCTTGCACAACAGACTCAGGCGATGTCTTGTCGTTTTCAGCATCAATATCGTCAAAGAACACACCCTCGTTCAATACTACAGTGTCGAAATGAGCGAAAGGCTTGTTCACAGAATCGCGCATTGAAGTGTCTGGCGTGAATGTGACACGCTCATGCGAGTCAATAATGACCTTCTCGCCAGTATTGATATTGACACTGGCACGCTCCTTCATTGTCTGAACCTTGAACGTCCCCAAACCTTTTATCTTTACCTGCCCCTCTTCTGCAAGTGCTTCTTTCAGAACATCGAACATCGTAATGACAAACTGCTCCGATTCGGTCCGCTGCATATCATTGCGCTCTGCCATGATGCGCGCCAGGTCCTTCAACGTACTCATTCTGTACCTCCTTTCTTTATGTTGTATCTCACCTGCGCAGCAGGCTTAAAGGCAAGAACAATTTTTGGAGGAACCAACATACGCTGTCCTGAAGCTGGGTTGACTATAACTCTTTCCATACGTTTCTTTGGTTCAAACGTACCGAAGTTGGCTATCGTAACATTGTCGCCATCGTCAAAGATGTCCGACATTGCTGCAACAACCTCATTGACCAACTTCTGCGTCTGTTCTTTGTTCAGGTCAGTACGCTTCGATAGTGCTGATATGAATTCTTTATTGTTCAACTTTATTCTATAAAATGATTATACAATACTTCTCAACCTCGCTTTCCTTGGCATCACAGTCCTTGCCCAGGGGACATTCTTTCAGTCCGCAATCTCAGCATATAGATCAAACTCCTCTGCAGCAGTGATTCGCACATCATAAAAACAGCCCTTCCTAAGCTGAGTGCTGGAAGTGGGTATCAAAACCTCAGGGTCAACCTCAGGCGACGAGAACTCCGAACGGGCGATATAATAGTCGCCCTCCTTTCTGTCAACCATTACCTTCATCGTCTTCCCTATTTTCTCATCGGCTATCTCCGCTGCGATACGTTGCTGCACCCTCATCAGTTTGTCGAGGCGCCGTTGTTTCACATCTTCTGGTACATCGTCCTTGTATTTCCGCGCACTGTAAGTCCCTTCTTCTTCAGAGTAGGCAAATGCGCCCATGCGCTCAAAACGCACCTCCTTGACAAAAGAAAGCAACTCGTTGAAGTCCTCTTCTGTCTCACCGGGAAAACCGACCATCAATGTTGTACGCAGATGTATCCCCGGCACCTTCTCGCGTATCGCTCTTATGACCTTCATAGTCTCCTCTTTCGTCGTATGTCGCAACATTCTGTCCAAAACATTGTCAGAGATATGCTGCAAGGCAATATCCAAATATTTACATACATTCTTTCGACGCCTCATAACATCGAGCAACTCCATCGGGAACTGATTGGGATAAGCATAATGCAAGCGAATCCATTTCACACCTTTTATTTGCGAAATCTCGTCAACTAACTGTGCTATAGTACGTTTCCCATATAAGTCCAAGCCATAATACGTCAGTTCCTGAGCAATGACATTAAACTCTTTGACACCATACTCAACGAGCATTCTCACCTCTTCCAGAATCTCTTCCATCGGACGGCTGACATGCTTTCCCGTTATCAGCGGTATTGCACAATATGCACATCTGCGGTCACACCCCTCAGAGATTTTCAGATACGCATAATGCTTTGGTGTCGCAGTGAGAGGAATGGTCTTCATACATTCACCGTTAGGTGGCGCAACATCAGGCAAATCGGCAGCAAACCTCTTGAAGTCGAACTTGCCATAGTATTTATCTACCTCTGGTATTGCCGCTTCCAACTCAGCCAAGTAACGTTCTGAAAGGCATCCCATGACGACAAGCGAACCTATCACTCCCCGTTTCTTTGCCTCCGCAAGCTCCAGAATCATGTTGATGCTCTCCTCCTTTGCGTCTCCTATGAATCCGCAAGTGTTCACCACGACATACTCGCCGTTAGGAGAATCGCTGTCATGCTTCACACTATATCCTTTCTTGGCAAGCAGACGCATCAATGCCTCGCTATCGACAAGATTCTTAGAGCACCCCATGGTGATTATGTCAATACGGTTCTTTCTCATATGTCGTTGTGCACAATTCTTACTTTACGCCTTTATGTCTGTTCCGAAAATGGAGTTGACAAACTCTTTCCTGTTGAAGACCTGCAGATCTTCCGCATGTTCGCCTAAACCTATGTATTTCACCGGCACTTTCAGCTGGTCGGAGATACCAATCACCACTCCTCCTTTTGCGGTACCATCGAGTTTTGTCACGGCAAGCGACGATATCTGGGTGACAGAAGCGAACTGCTTAGCCTGTTCAAAGGCGTTCTGTCCTGTAGAGCCGTCAAGAACAAGCAACACCTCGTCAGGTGCAGTTGGCTCCACTTTCTTCATCACGTCCTTTATCTTCTTCAACTCATTCATCAGTCCGACTTTGTTATGCAATCTTCCCGCCGTGTCGATGATGACTACGTCAGCATTGTTTGCCTTTGCAGAAGCAATGGTGTCGTATGCCACAGAAGCAGGGTCTGACCCCATCTGCTGTTTCACTACAGGCACCCCTACCCTTTCACCCCATATCACAATCTGCTCTACTGCTGCTGCACGGAAAGTGTCGGCTGCACCGAGATACACTTTCTTCCCTGCAGCCTTGAACTGATAGGCGAGCTTCCCGATTGTCGTGGTCTTTCCCACACCGTTCACACCTACTACAAGGATGACATACGGACGATGGTCTGAAGGGAGATTCCAGTCGTCGAGGTCTGTTGTGTTGTTCTCTTCAAGCAAAGCGACAATCTCCTCCTTCAGAATCCTGTTCAGCTCTGACGAAGAGACATACTTGTCGCGGGCTACACGCGTCTGGATGCGGTCGATTATCTTCAGCGTGGTATCCACACCTACATCACTCGTTATGAGGACTTCCTCAAGGTTGTCGAGCACGTCATCGTCAACTGTGCTTTTGCCGGCGATGGCACGTGTTATCTTGTCAAAGACACTCGCTTTTGTCTTCTCCAATCCCTTGTCGAGCGTTTCTTTCTTCTTAAATATACTGAATATTCCCATAGAAAAAAATGTATGCTTGTTTTACGAACGTGTTTTCAGGCTGCTAAGTATCAAAAAGTCCGCACAACGTACTGACAGAGCAGTGCTTTGTGCGGACTGAAGTATCTTTTCAGAAATTACGGTGAAAGAACATCTATAAAAAAAATCTTTTTCTATAGTAGAAAGATTTATTTAAAGAAATCTTTAACAGCCTCGTTAGGAACCATCTGCTCATCGAAAATATAAGCACCGGTTTTTGGGCTCTTCACCATTTTGATAACCTTTGTATAAGCGCGACCATCCTTTTTACCATCTTGGAGGGTAGCAACGGTTTTTTTTGCCATCTTTTCTTACAAATTAGGCGGGGTGAAATGCTTCACACCACTTGATTAAACAATAGTGGACTAACACTGACCTCGTCGGCTAATGCCTTTGGCACAAGATGATTATACAATTTGTGCCGGCCATCGTTTCTCAGAGGTCAAACTGAGAGAAAAGCAAGAATCAGTTTTATTACTTTATCTCCTTGTGAACAGTCATACGCTTAAGAATAGGGTTGTATTTCTTAAGTTCCAGACGCTCCGGAGTATTCTTGCGGTTCTTGACAGTGATGTAACGGCTTGTACCCGGCTGACCGCTATCCTTCATCTCAGTGCATTCGAGAATAACCTGTACTCTATTACCTTTTGCTTTCTTTGCCATTTTTATTATTCTCCTATAACTTTAATATCCTTCCAATCAACATGACCTTTAGCAACAGCCTGCTTCAGGGCTGCGTCAAGACCAAGTTTGTTGATAAGACGCAGACCAGCTGCACTGATTTTCAGGCTTATCCAGCACTGCTCTTCTACATAGTAGAACTTCTTGTTAAAAAGATTGACATCAAAGGTCCGCTTTGTACGGTGCTTTGAGTGGGAAACGTTGTTGCCTACCATGGCTTTCTTTCCCGTAATCATACAAATCTTCGACATTTCTATCTAAGTTTTTGTGTTTCTAATTGATACTTATTCCAAACAGAGTGCAAAGTTACACAATATTTTTATATTTACCAAGTGTCCTGACTTTGCGAGCAACATATTTAATTTTTTTTAATACAATTTTTCTTCTTAAACCTTCTATCTGCCCTCAACATCTTGTTTGGTCACGCCCTCTCCACCATATTGGCGTCAGCTTTCACATAGCCAGTGTTCTCCTCCGTTTCGCCGCTTGGCTGTGTCATTACTCACACCAACCTAAGTTCCAGGTCGTGTTCCTTCACCATCCGCCGCAGGTTTATCACGGCATATCTCATCCGTCCGAGAGATGTATTTATGCTCACGCCAGTAGCTTCGGCAATCTCCTTGAACGACATCTCCTGAAAGAATCGCATATATACCACCTCTCTCTGCACAGCCGGCAAGGCATACATCAGCTGTTTCACCTCCGTCAGAGTCTGTTCGTTGATGAAATACGTCTCAATGGGCTCGTCTGCCATGCTCTCGCCTTTTATCGACGACATGTCGTTCTCTTCATTCACGTCAACAATCTGGCTGCCATGGAGTCTGCGATAGTGGTCCATAATCACATTATGTGCTATGCGCGTAAGCCATGCGTTGAATTTCCCGGTAGGTTTGTATTCATCGCTCTGCAGCTTGAGAATCACCTTCACGAAGGTGTCTTGGAAGATATCCATAGCGAGGTCGTTGTTTCTCACCACGAAAAGTATATACGACATCAGTTTCTTCTCATTTCTGCGCAACAACTCGTCAAACGCCGCATTGTCGCCGTTGACATAGGCGACAGCAAGCTCTTCCTCGCTCATGACATCATGATCGGTGTCGCGAGAAACTTTTCCATACAACAACTCTACCTTACGATATGCAGGGCTTACAATATTATTCATATTTCATTTCGATTTAGAGTAGAGTTGTTCTATAGGCAGAAATATTTACTTATTAAACGACGAGAATTTATAAAAACCTTTGCAAAATTACACCTTTTCGCACAAATGCCAAAGCCTTTGACTACAAAAAAGAGTTAAAACCTGTTATATTTAACTATTTCACACAATATGCTCATCCACATTCCCTCCTTTTATCTTCCTTTCCTCACAAGGCCGCTGTTCATGATGTTTTCTGCAGAAGCCTACTTCACTCCTTTCGCCGCCCTGCCGAATTTGCTTATGAAATTGGCGAAAGCCTCATTAGGCAGCAGGTGTCTGTATCTCCGATAGCGTTTCCAGTGCAGCGGTGTCATGACAATCTTACGTCGGATGAAGCCATAACCCTCATATCTTGCTGTCAGCAGCTTTCCGAAATTCCCTCCCTGCCAGATGTCCTCCATTATGAGTTCAGCGCCATTCTCTGACGTACGGAACGGTATATGCTCCATGGGCAGATTAAGTTCGGAATGCAGGATATGCCCTACCGCTGCCGCAACATCAGAGATTCCGCAGCCGTCAATGAGACGTTGTATCTCTTTGCGCGAGTGTCGCCCTTTTATCTCCTCAGAGTATCTTTGTAGGAATACAGCGAGGTCGCAGAACTGTCGCAACCCTATTCCTTCTCTCAGCACATGATACTCGATGTGCAGCAGCTGATGCAGCATCGTCAGCAGCGACGGCATCGCAGCGATGGTGACACCGTTAATCTCAACCTCGCGTTGCGGACACGACGACATCAGGTCGCTGATGGCCTGCTGCAGAAACCTCTGGTACGGCTTATATTGCATGTCGGCGATGCGGCGGTGCAGTTCTATCGTGACACCTTTCCATTCGAACGACACCTCTTTCTCTCCAGGCATCCAACGGCATTTGTAGTTTCTCTTCGCCATGTCTATGGCTTTCTCTGCTTCCTTGGCGTCAGGAAACCACACGTCGATATCTCCGGGCTGGCGGTGCATCGGGTTTGGATAGTTAGCTGCAGCCACTTGTCCTTTCATTATCACAGGCGAGAATCCGCTTTCCTTGAGCTGTCGGTAAAGAGATATAAGTACAGCGTTGATATGTGCGTTCTTCTTCTCTGTCGTAAGCATGATGTTGGCATACCTCAACACGAGATTAAACCCCGGCTTCACATCCTTCGGCAGTCCGTCAATGCCGTCTAAGGCAAGCGTCATCACCGTCTGCTCCATCGCAAGCGAGAAGAAGGCATCCCAGTCGCAGCATCTGAAATCCTCCGGGTCGAGAGGTGTGCCGAAGAGTGTATGTCTTATAGCTGTCAGCAACAGCTCGCGGTGGTCTTTTCCTGTAGGATGTAGCATAAGAACTTTATATTGCCTATGATATAGCGACGCCACATACGTCGCGGCTCGCTGATGAGACGGTACAGCCACTCCAAAGAGTGACGCTGCCACCACAATGGCGCACGTTTCGCCGTACCGGCATAGAAATCAAAAACAGCACCTATGGTGCCTATGTGGCAGCTGATGTTCAGGCGTCCGAGGTTGTTGTATGCCCATTTCTCCTGCTTGGGGGCAGTCATCCCTATCCACAGGAGGTCTGGCTGGCAGGCGTTTATGGCATTTACAATCTCCGCATCGTCTTCCGGTGTGAAGACTGGCTTGTAGGGGGGAGAGTATGTCACCACCTCTATGTTCGGAAAATCCTTCGCCGCACGTTCTCTTATCAGTTTCAGCACATTCTCCGAACTGCCTACAAACATCACCTTCTTCACCGTTGTCTGTTCTGCGCTTTCCTCAGTCGCCTTCATCTCATACATAAAGAGGTCCCACCCGGCAATACGCATCCGCGGCTGAGATTTGGCCTTTATCCAACGGCACGCCTTCACTATGCTTGCACCGTCAGGAATGAGATAGTCGCCTTTTTGCAAGGCGTCAGCAAAGAGGCGGTCGCGCCGCGCCATCGTATAGCTGTAACCGTTTATCGTGTTGATCAGGAATTTGCCCTGCGGAATGCGGGCAAGTTCTGACATGTCCTCCAATATATGTAGTCCTTTTAGTCTGAACATCAAGATTAGAATATGTTATATTCAAATATAGTAGGCTCTTCCTCCTGTTGCGGCTGAACGCATGCAGATGTAAGGTGAGGTGAGGCAATACAAACAAAACAGACAGCAATAAGTAGGTATGCCCATCATGCCTATTGCTGTCTGTATATGCCGGCAAAGAAATTATCCGATGACAACGAGAGGGCTGTTCTCCATCACACTCTCGCCCTGCTGGACGAGGACGGCAGTCACAGTACCCGCGTGCTCTGCCTCAAGGTTGTTTGCCATCTTCATGGCTTCGAGAACGACAACCGTCTGTCCTTCCTCAACCTTGTCTCCCACAGCGACGCACACTTCTTTGATGACACCGGGGAGCGGTGATTTCAGCGCATCACCCTGAGCGGCAGCCTTACCGTCGGCGGCAGGAGCGGTGGCAGCAGGTTTTGCCGCCGGCTTCGGTGCGCTGACAACGACACGCTCTTTCTTCACTTTCTTCTGCTCAAGCTCAACGCTGTAGCTCTCGCCGTTCACGGTAACCTCTACAAGATTGCCGTTCATATCTCCTACGGCAACGCTATATACATTGCCGTTTATGGTATATTTGAATTCCTTCATTATTGTAAATGTTATGAAATTGTCGGGAAAGTCGGGGCACAGTGTACATCATGTGTCAGTTGAAAAGACAAGACATGTACCTCTTCTACCAAAAGACCTGTCCCAGGTTTATCCTGATTTTTGTGACTTGCAACTGATACCGTGTTATACCGGCGCCCCCAAAAGTCACGCCATCCCTCATCTCGAAAGAATGATCTGCTGAGGGGTTATCCATGCGGTCCGACGTGGTATAATGGTTATCACGCCCGGTTCCTCGTCGTGAATGAAACCACCCTGTGCCTGATATAGTGCCATTGTGATGGCAGCATATATTTCATTGTTCGTTTGTGGCATTATGTAATAGTGTTTGTTATGCGTATGCATTTGAGATGGTGGGTTATGAGCAAATGCAGACCTATGGCTGCATCATTCATAACCCACCTCTTTCTTTGTCAAACGATGTTATGTCGGCATACAGCCATGCTTCTTCGCAGGCCGCGAGTCACGCTTCGTTGCAAGCATGGCAAGTGCGTGGCAGATGCGGAAACGTGTGTTGCGCGGCTCTATCACGTCGTCGATATATCCATACTTTGCAGCCTGATATGGGTTGGCGAAGAGGTCAGAATACTCCTTCTCCTTCTCTGCTATGAGAGCGGCGACATCCCCACCCTCTTCCTTGCATGCCTTGATAGCCTTTGCCTGAAGGACAGCAACGGCACCCGAAGCTCCCATCACGGCAATCTCAGCCGACGGCCATGCGAAGTTGATGTCTGTCTTCAGCTGCTTTGAACCCATCACGATGTGCGAACCGCCGTAAGACTTACGCAGCGTCACCGTGATCTTCGGCACAGTAGCCTCGCCGTAAGCGTATAGCAGCTTTGCACCGTGCAGGATGACAGCATTGTATTCCTGCCCCGTTCCCGGAAGGAAGCCCGGCACGTCAACAAGCGAGATAATAGGTATGTTGAAAGCATCGCAGAAACGCACGAAGCGCGCTCCCTTACGCGATGCGTTGCAGTCAAGCACGCCTGCGTACGCCGACGGCTGGTTGGCAACAATACCTACAGACTGACCGTTGAAGCGTGCGAAGCCTACGATGATGTTCTTTGCATATTTCGGCTGTACCTCGAAGAATTCTCCGTTGTCCGTGATGGCTGCGATAACCTTATACATATCGTATGCCTCGTTCGGATTCTCCGGGATGATTTCGTTCAGCAGGTCCTCCATTCGGTTGACAGGGTCTGTACACTCTACGCGCGGAGCTTCCTCCATGTTGTTGCTCGGCAGATAGCTGAGCAACTTCTTTATCATGGCGAGACCTTCCTCCTCAGTCTTTGCCGTGAAATGTGTCACGCCAGACTTAGAGGCATGCACGCTCGCGCCTCCAAGGTGCTCGGCATCGACATTCTCGCCCGTCACGCTCTTCACAACGGCAGGACCGGTAAGGAACATGTATGAGGTGTTCTCCATCATCAGGGTGAAGTCTGTGAGTGCCGGAGAATATACCGCACCTCCGGCACAAGGACCGAAGATACCAGAAATCTGCGGAACGACACCCGACGCCTCGATGTTACGCTGGAAAATCTCCGCATAACCGGCAAGGGCGTTGATACCTTCCTGAATACGCGCGCCGCCCGAGTCGTTGATGCCGATACAAGGCGCACCCATCTTCATCGCCATATCCATCACCTTGCAGATCTTCTGAGCCATCGTCTCTGAGAGAGAGCCGCCGTTCACGGTGAAGTCCTGGGCAAAGACGAAGACAAGACGTCCGTCTATCGTGCCGCTGCCCGTCACTACGCCGTCGCCGAGATACTGCTTCTTCTCCATGCCGAAATTCACGCAACGGTGTAGCTTGAACATGTCATACTCCTCAAAAGAACCTTCGTCGAGAAGCATGTCGATACGCTCTCTTGCAGTATATTTGCCACGCTGGTGCTGTTTCTCTATAGCTTTTTCACCGCCACCGAGACGCGCTGTCTCACGCTTCTCGATGAGCTGCTTGATTTTTTCTAATTGATTAGACATTGTTATGAGATGATTAATTATTCATTAAGTGATTCAAGTGTCACATGTCTGCGACAGGCTTTCTGTCAACCCGTCAACACTATTAGTGCTCGCAGAGTTCTGTGAGTATGCCGCAAGTAGATTTCGGGTGCAGGAATGCGATGTTCAGCTGCTCGGCACCCTTACGTGGAGCCTTGTCAATCAGCCGGACACCCTGTGCCTCACACTGAGCCAACGCTTCAGCCACACCGTCCTCGACAGCAAAAGCTACATGGTGAACACCCTTGTTGCCCTTGTCCAACCATTTCTGAATGGTGCTGTCAGGAGAGGTCGGCTCGAGAAGCTCGAGTTTCGTCTCGCCACACTTCAGGAAAGCCGTCTTGACTTTCTGATCCTCTACAACTTCTGTTGCATAACACTCAAGTCCAAGGACTTCTGTGAAATAAGGCAGTGCCTCTTCGATGCTCTGGACTGCTATGCCCAGATGTTCAATGTGTGAAATTTTCATTTTGGGTTTATTGTTATTGGTTTCTTTACGTTTTTACGGCGATATGACGCAACTTTTTTATAAATAAAAAAACGCGATATAGCACAACGGCTGCAAAAGTACTTATTTTTACTTTCTTAAACAAATTTTGTCGGTTAAAATAGTATAATTATGCACAATTTACACACTGTGTGCACCGATTTCACGACAAGAGCTGACTGCATAATAAATGTTTAACCATACACCTTATTTAATTAATATTTTATGTTTAGCAAGCAGATAACTTGCGGTCAGTTGACAAGTTGATTGTCTTTTGTGTGTATTTAGACGACAACAGAGACAACGGAAAACAACAAAGACAACGAAAGATTGCTTTTGACGAGTTGAAGTCTTTTTCAGTTGAAAAGTTGACGAGGAGAACAAGTTGGCAACAGTAATCTTGTTGTCTTAGTTGTATGTCACCTCGTGACATATACCGTTGCGCCCGTTCTTCCCGTTGTCTCTGTTGTCACTGTTGTCTTCAAAAAAATACAAGTTGTCGTCTGAAAATAATAAGAAGAACAAGTTGACAACACTAATCTTGTTGTCTTAGTTGTATGTCACCTCGTGACATATACCGTTGCGCCCGTTCTTCCCGTTGTCGTTGTTGTCACTGTTGTCTTCTAAAAAATCCAAGTTGTCGTCTGAAAAACAAAAAAACGCACAACATCTTGTGATTTCAAATTCGCGAGAAACGCGTAGAAAATTTCAGAGGAATGCGCGATGCCGTACAGCGCAGTATTTCGACGTTTTACGTAAAACCCAGGAAGCCAACACGTTAACACCGCCACACCTAATAAAACACACCCTTTACCCTCCCAAAACACACTATTTTACCACATAAAACAGTCAATATTGGGTGCTCACTTTGACTATTTCGCCTCGCCATTCATATTGTTTTACAAGCCCACTTTGACTATTTTACACCGCAAGACACACTGTCCTGCCTCACAAACGACTGAAAAACGCCTGCCGGACACCGAAAAACCGCGTTACGAAATGTTAATTTCAACTTTTCTAAATGTCAAGATTTTTCGCATCATGGCAGGCTTTTTGAAAACCGTCAGAAGTTTGCCGACGTCGTGTCAAGGGCTCTCGACAGATATTCAAGAGATATACAGAGGAGAACCATGTCATAAGGGCGGAGACGAAAGACCACGCCCTCATGCCATTCATCGAGCTGCGCACGGCATCTAATCCCGAGCAGGAGTTTGCAGCTTTCCTTGAATCAAACAGCGAAAGCATAGACTGGTGGTACAAGAACGGAGACAAGGGACGTGAGCACTACGCCATAGCATACACCAACAGTCAGGGCTACAAGTCGCTCTTCTATGTCGATTTCGTGATAAGGATGAACAACGGCCAAATCTTCCTCTTCGACACGAAAACAGAGAACAGCGACCCGGAAGCTCCGCTGAAACACAATGCCCTGCTCGAATATATGCAGAACGAGGAAAACAACTCCAAGCATCTGCAAGGCGGCGTCATCGTACACGACACAAGCCACAGCGGCAACTGGCTCTACTCGCCGCTGCCGATAGAGAACACCTACGACACCCGGGGATGGGACGTATTCTTCCCGGATATGTATAAATAAACAAGTTGTCGTCTGAAAAAACAAAAAAAAACGAGTTGACAACAGTAATCTTGTTGTCCCAGTTGTATCTCACCTCGTGACATAGACCGTTGCACCCGTTCTTCCCGTTGTCACTGTTGTCTCTGTTGTCTTCTAAACATCACAACAAGTTGTCGTCTGAAAAAACACGGCAGTTGATAGTGCAAGCGCGAAACAGCAGTAGAAGTTACAACTCGTCAACTGAAACAACGGTCTCAAACTGTAAACAGAAACCAGCACCATGTTTCTGAGTGACAGGGGAATCATGAAAAAAAGCAGGAGGCAGACGCCTGTCGTTGACATCTGCCTCCTGCATGGGGTATTGACACTGATCTTATGGTATAGTTCATCTGCACACTTTCAGCCGGGCGAACTTCAGCAGGAGCTGCCTTGTCCCTGCCTTTTCGAAATCCACCGTCGCCTTGCGGCTCTCGCCCGCATCTTCGACGTGTCTGACAGTGCCTATGCCGAAGCGGTCGTGCATGACTTTCATGCCTGCGACGAGGTCTGTATCGCACGGTGTGGAGGGACGGGCTTGACGTGCGGCGGACGGCGAAGAGGGCTGTGGCGTGGACAGTGGCTGTGGTGAGGACGGGCGTGGGGAGGGAGTGACCTTCTTCCATCCCTGTGGCACGTGACGTGAGGTAGGGACAGAGGAGGGATGTGATAACGGCGTGTCGTATGACGGATGGATGAACGACGGGGCGGACGGACGGGACAACGGCGCGGGAATGTCATCCAGTCCGTCTGTATGACGTCTGCCGAAGCTGCCGTATGTGTGGATGTCATCGCTGTATCTGCCGTTTGTGACACGCAGGTATCTCCTGTCGATGTCCCGAAGGAAGCGGGAGGGCTGCACGCTGTCGTCGAGCTTGCCGAAATTGTAGCGGCGCGAGACGTTGGAGATGGTGCAGAACCGCTTGGCACGCGTGATGGCGACATAGAGCAGGCGCCGCTCTTCTTCTATGCCGCGCGCGCTGTCCTGTGACTTGGGTGTGGGGATGATGTTGTCTTCGACGCCTACGATGAAGACTGCGGAGAACTCGAGGCCTTTGGCGGCATGGATGGTCATGAGCTGTATGCAGTCGGCGGCATCAGTGTCGCTCTCCATGTCTGTGAGCAGGGAGATTTCCTGAAGGAAATCGGGCAGCGTGAGGTGTTCGGTGTCGCCTTCTTCTGTGCGCAGGTCAACGAACTCTTTCATTGTGCCGAGAAACTCTTTCACATTCTCCTGGCGCGAGACGGCATCGGGATCGGCGGCGCCGAAGATATCGTTGGAGATGCCGCTGTTGACAATGATTTCGTTGCCAAGGACGGTCACGTCTTTCGTGTGGAGACTTTTCGAGAAAGTGGTGATGAGGGTTACGAAACTCTGTATCTTCGCCGCCGTGGCACGGGGCAGGGTGAGGCCGCAGGCAGCGGGGTTGGCAAGGACGTCCCACGGCGACATGGCATGGTTGTGGGAGTGTTGCATGACTTTCGCCACTGTTGCGGCTCCGATGCCGCGTGCGGGATAGTTGATGATGCGGCGCAGGGCCTCCTCGTCGTGGTTGTTTGTGACGAGGCGGAAGTAGGCAATGATGTCCTTGATCTCCTTGCGCTGATAGAACGACAGTCCGCCGACGATGCGGTATGGGATGCCGTCTTTACGCAACTGGTCCTCGAAGGTCCTGCTCTGTGCGTTGTTGCGGTAGAGGATGGCGATGTCGTTAAGCGGGAGGCTGTGGCGGCGCACAAGCTGACGGATGTCACGGCTGACGGCGGCGGCCTCTTCGCGGTCGGTGTACAGGTTTTTCAGTGCGACAGGGTCGCCGTCGTTCTGCTCGGTGAAGACGGTTTTGTGTATCTGTCTGCTGTTGTGGGCGATGAGACTGTTGGCGGCGAGGACGATGTTGTTTGTAGAACGGTAGTTCTGCTCGAGCTTGAAGATTTGTGCAGGACGGCTTTCCACCTTGCCGTCTGTCTCTGTCTTCTCGCTGAAGGTCTCCCGGAAAGTGAGGATATTATCGACATTGGCACCTCTGAAACCGTAGATGGACTGTGCGTCGTCGCCGACGACGCAGATGTGTGTTGAGGGGCAGGCGAGACGGGTGAGTATGCGCTGCTGGACGTCGTTCGTGTCCTGATACTCATCGACGAGGATATAGCGGAATCTCTTACTGTATTTCTCCCGTATGTCAGGGTTGCTGTCGAGCAGACGGTAGGTGTAGAGCAGGATATCGTCGAAATCCATCGCATTGGCCTGATGTATGCGTTGCTGATAGATGTCGTATATCCTCGATGTTTCGGGTATGTTTGAATACTCGTCTTTATTGATGAAACGGCTGTTGCGGGCGTACTCTTCCGGCGTAAGCATCTCGTTCTTCGCCATTGAGATGCGCGACTGTACCGTTGCGGGCTTATAGACCTTGTCGTCGAGCTGCAGGTCTTTCACTATGGATTTGACGAGCGAGCGGGAGTCTGTCTCGTCGTATATGGTGAAGTTGGGCTGCATGCCGATGTGCCGGGCTTCGTACCGGAGGAGGCGGAGGAAAACGGAATGGAACGTACCCATGTTCAGCATCCGTGCCTGCTCGATGCCGATGAGCGTGCCGATACGCTCTTTCATCTCGTTCGCCGCTTTGTTGGTGAACGTGAGAGCCATGATTTCCCACGGACGGTAGCCGTGCTGCATGAGGTAGGCTATCTTGTAGGTCAGCACCCTCGTCTTGCCGGAACCGGCTCCCGCGATGACGAGTGCGTTGCCGGAAATGTATTCTACCGCAGCACGCTGCTGGACGTTTAGGTTTTCCATTGATTGTTGTTTATTTTAGTTTGGACGACAACTCGTCAACCACGCCAAATCTATTTCTTTGACTTATACACGCCTCCTGAGACAGTGGCGGGGTCAATCTCCTCGCCTTCTTTCGGGAACGAGGGGATGAAGCGCATCTCTCTCTCTATCCTGCGCTGACGCTGCTGCATATAGTAGCTTGGTGTCTTGGACGAATATTTCAGCGGGTTGGGGAGTGTGGCTGCTATGAGGGCACACTCTGAGCGGGTGAGTTGGGAGGCCTCCTTTCCTCCGAAGTGGTATTCTGCCACAGCGTCGATGCCGTATATTCCCGGTCCCATCTCGATAGAGTTGAGATACACCTCCATGATGCGCTGTTTTGACCACAGCATTTCGATGAGGAAGGTGAAATACATTTCCAGCCCCTTTCTCACCCAGCTTCTGCCTTGCCACAGGAAGACGTTCTTTGCCGTCTGCTGTGAGATGGTGGAGGCACCGTGGAGCGTTCCGCCTTTTCTGTTGTGTTCGGCGGCTTTCTTTATGGCGTCAAAATCGAAGCCGTGATGAATAAGAAAGCGCTGGTCTTCGCTTGCCATGACGGCGACGGGGGCATGCTGCGAGATTTTTTCCAAAGGCACCCAATGGTGGTGCATCGCTACATGCTCGCCCGAACTTATCTGCGACGCTGTACGAGAGACCATGAGGGGTGTGATGTAAACGGGTATGTACTTATACATCAGGACGGCAAGAAGGGTGGTGACAAAGAAAAATGCCAGCACCCAACGTATTATTCTTTCTATCAGTCCGAATGTAAGGGATTTCATATTATTTTAGTGTTGAAAACTTGATTCTATTTAGTTGACAAGTTGAAAAGCAAAACAAGTTGACGAGTGAACAAGTTGTTTCTACTCAGAAACTCAAAACTATTAACTTGTCAACTTGTCAACTTGTCAACCGTCAACTAATACTCATTTCAACGTACCGTTCTCTGCATCTTTGATCATAGCGTCAGAGGCATAGAGATATACCTCAACGCGGCGGCTTGCCTCGCGATTCTCGCTGCCGTCCTGGTTGTAGATGAGGTACTGTGGGTCTTCGCCGAATCCCTGAACGTATTTGATTTGAGAGGCGGCTACACCGCAGGTGTTCTTGAGATAGCCGGACACCGCATTGGCACGCTGCTGCGAGAGGTTGAGATTGAGCTGGTCAGAGCCGTCGGATGATGCGAAACCGTATATGGAGCAGTCGCAGTCTGTATATACGTTCAGCACTTTCTGTGCAAACTGTGCAAGAGAGTTCTGGGCTCCTGACTGGAGGTTTGACTTGCCTGTCTGGAAGAGGATGCCGTTGTCGAAAGAGACCTTCACGGCGTCGAGGCCGTTTCTGTCTTTCACTGTCTCTACCGTAGCGTTGCTAACCTGCTGTGCGGCAGCCTTCGCCTTGTCCATCTTCTTGCCGATGAGCACGCCGGCTCCTGTGCCGACAGCAGCACCTACACCGGCACCGATGAGGGCGCCTGTCGTATTCTTACCGATGAGACCACCGACGAGAGCACCTACGGCGGCACCGCTGCCGCCACCGATAAGGGCACCGTTCTTTGTTGCTGTACCACAGCTTGGCAGAAGCATAAGAACTGACATCGCTAATGCCATGAATTTGAATTTTGTCATAATTGAAATTAAATCGTTAATAAAAATATTATAATAGATATTCGATTGAACCGATGTTTTCAGAACTCTGCCACCGTTATTCCCGTACCGCCGAATCGTATGTCTTCGTCGTGGTATCTTATCACGTTGGGGACAGAAGAGAGATACTGCCTTATGAGCTGTCTGAGGATGCCGTTGCCTTTGCCATGGAGGATGCGCACCTGCTGAACATCGACGAGGATGGCGTCGTCGATGAAATATCTGACGGCGTTGAGGGCCTCGTCGCCTCTCATGCCCCGCACGTCAAGGTCGTGACGGAAGTTGCGCTGCCGCTCGGCAATGGTGTTGAGCGTCTGCCTTGACTGCCGCTGCTGCACCTCGAGAAGCGATGCTGCTATTCTGGACAGTCCGCCACGCAGCTCATTGTCGTTGACAACAGCATTCTGCTGTGGTGTTGGGGCAAGAGCATGTTCAAGGCGTTCGACTTTAACCTTAGAGCGCATCCCGCCGGGGAATATGACTGTTGCGAGCTTGCTGTCAATGGCTTCAACAGTCCCGACAGTCGTCGTACCCTTAATCCTCACACTGTCACTCACAGCGACAGGCGTGTTGCTGTCAGCACGGCGGGCAGCTTCTCTGAGGAGGCTGGCAGCTTTCTGTTCTGCCATATTGAGTTTGCCGGCAGCTTTGTCGCGCTTGCGTTCTTCTCTCCGCTGCTGCCTTTGCTGTATCTGCAGAATCTTCTTTTGTATGGCTTCGTCCTGCTGCTGTGCGTCAATGCTGTCGATGTCGTTTTCAAAACTACGCAGCTCTTCGCGCAGCCGCATTGTGGATTCGCGTTCGGCCTGCGCCTCACGTATTTCCTTTATGGTAAGCTCTATGCGTCGCTTGCTTTCAGCAAGCAGTTCCTTCGCCTCATTCTTCGCCTTGGAGATGATGGCGGCACGTTCTGCCTTCAGACGTTCAATCTCATTTTTGTACGAGTTAATCGTATTCTCCATCTCCTTTTCCTGAAGGTGGATGTTCTGGCGTTTCCCTTCCCAATATCTCTTGTCGCGCACGATGTCCTGGAGATACTTGTCGCTCTGTATGTAATCCTGTCCGACAATATCGGATGCCTGCTGTATGATAGCCTCCGGCAGTCCGATTTTCCTTGCTATCTCAATGGCGAACGATGAGCCGGGGCGGCCTATCGCCAGCTGGAAGAGGGGGCGCATCTCGTGGCGGTCGTAGAGCATGGCGCCGTTGACAACTCCGACATGTGTGTCGGCAAACTCCTTGAGATTCTGATAGTGTGTGGTGACCACTCCCCATACGCCATTGCTGCAGAACTGTCCGAGGACACTCTCCGCTATAGCGGCGCCAATCTTGGGTTCTGTCCCTGAGCCGAACTCGTCAATAAGAATGAGAGAGGAGGCATTGGCGTTGCGCAGCATCTGTTTCATGTTGACGAGATGTCCTGAGTATGTAGAGAGGTCGTCAGCAATGCTCTGCTCGTCGCCCATATCCATCATTATGCTCATGAAGATGCCGGAGCGCGAACGGTCGCTGACGGGGATTGACAGTCCGCATTGCAGCATATACTGCAGAAGGCCTGTTGTCTTCAGACATACGGACTTTCCGCCGGCATTAGGTCCGGAGATGACAAGCAGACGGCGTTCGGTGGTGAGTGAAATGTCTAACGGCACAATGGTCTTCGGAGGTGTATGGTCTTCAGGCACACGTTCGGCACAGTGTCTTTCCAGCGACATCTCAAGCAGTGGATGACGGGCCTTGCCCCAGTCGATGATAGGCTCGGACATCACCTCCGGTTCAAAAGCCCTGAATTTCCCTGCGAGCAGAGCCTTGGCACGTATGAAGTCGATGTTGGCGAGAAGCTGGTAGGATTCAGCTATCTCGCGCAGATATGGCCTGACAAGTTTCGCCATATCCTTCAGGATACGTATGATTTCGCGGCGTTCGTCGGCTTCGAGTTCGCGTATTCTGTTGTTTGCCTCAACTACATCAGCCGGCTCTATATATACTGTGCGTCCGGAGGCGGATTCGTCGTGTACGATACCACGCATCTTCTTCTTCATCGCCGGGAGGACGGGGATGACAAGACGTCCGTCGCGTATGGCGGGCGTGACATCTTTCTCGACGATTCCATCGTGTTTTGCAGAAGTGAGGATAGAGTTCAGGGTGCGTGAGATGCTGTTGGCGGTCCTGGTGAGCTCTGTTCTGATCTCAGCGAGCTCAGGTGTGGCATTGTCTTTGATTTTTCCGTGTTTGTCAAGCGTCTGCTCTATGCGCCGTACGATATTGGGGAATATGCAGATGTTCTCGGTGAGCTGCTGGAGGGTAGGATACTTGTATGTCATGCTGCCGTCGGCAGACATCTCTCCGTCTCTGCACAGAAACATTATGATTCTGTGTATGGTGCCGAGCGAGAGGCTCAGTCGCCACAGTTCGTCTTCTTCGAGATAAGTGCCCTCGAGACGAAGGCGTGCTATCTCCTCGCGCAGATCATGAAAATTGTCGAGCGGGAAATCGTCGTTCTCTTCCTGTAGCCGCCGGAACTCCCGAATCTGCCGCATCCACTTGTTGACAAGGTCAGCATCGGCGGAAAACGTCATGTCTTCCACCTTCTTGCGCCCCAACCCGCAGATGCATCTTTCTTTCAGGAGGTTGCGGATTTCAGAGAATCCTATTTTCGTTTCAAAATTCTTGGGATATATCATTGATTGTTTTTAATTTTTGACAAGCAGAGGGTCTTTCGGTTGACATGATGACATGTTGACAACAAAAAGGCTATCTACCTCAAATCGACGATCTCAGCAGTAGGATAGTCCTTGCTCGGGAAGACAAAATATCTGTCAGCCTGGTCTTTTGCCTGAAAATTGCGTATGTCAATGGTTGTCCATTTGTTTTTCTGCTTTATCCTGACTTGCGTGGGATAGTATTTGCTGTTTACGGTGACATACATCTCCGGTATGGATGCGCCTTTCTTCTGCGCCACCATTCGAACGACGTTCGTGCTGCCCTGCTTCTTGACAGAGAGATTGAATCCGGACTTATACATATATATAAAGGTATATGGATTCATCATCTGCTGGCTCTGCGTTGACGGGGCGGCGATGTTGACCTCGTTGGTGGATTTGACGTATGTCCATTGTGTCTTGCCGTCAAACCACATAGTGGCAGAAGGTGTTGACGCACAGAATTTTCTGCCTTTTATGTGCAGTACCCCCGACTGTTTCGGCATATTTGCGCCGGAGATGGTGAAAGATGCAGTCGCCCCACCCTTCCTGCCGACTGTCGCTGCCGTCCTGTCGAGAATCTTGCGTGCGTCAGCAGCATTGTCTGCCCACACCGTTCCGAAGAGGAAAGTGAAGAGTGTGAATATGACGAGTCTTTTTATTTTTACGGTCATAATCTGGTTTGTCATTGAAATGAAGGAATATACTATTGCCTGAGTTGTTCGAAGAGTTTGTCCAACGAGTTCTCGTCAGAGATGAGCACCTCACGCGGCTTCGAGCCCTGCGCTGCACCCACAATACCGACGCGCTCAATCTGGTCCATCAGACGTCCGGCCCGGTTATATCCGATAGAGAACTTACGCTGTATGGCAGAAGTGGAGCCCTGGTTTGAGCTTACGATGTATCGCGCCACCTCCTCGAAGAGAGGGTCGAGGTCAGCAATAGACGAATCGCCGGGCGTGCCTCCCATGCCGTCGTTGTCCGACGGAGGCTCGGGCAGCGGCATCGGCTGTCGCGGTCCAGACTGCCCGGCTATGTATGCCGCAATCTGTTCAACCTCGGGAGTGTCAACAAAGGCACATTGGACGCGCACCGGTTCTGCACCGTTGAGGAAGAGCATGTCGCCGCGTCCGACAAGCTGGTTGGCGCCGGGACGGTCGAGTATAGTGCGCGAATCTATCATCGCTCCGACACGGAAGGCGATACGTCCCGGGAAGTTCGCCTTGATGTTGCCGGTGATGATGGTTGTCGTAGGACGTTGTGTGGCAATAACCATGTGTATGCCTACGGCGCGAGCCAGCTGGGCAATACGTGCGATAGGCAGCTCGACTTCTTTGCCGGCTGTCATGATAAGGTCGCCGAACTCGTCGATAACAACCACTACATAGGGCATGAACTCATGTCCCATGGCGGGGTTGAGCTTGTGGTTGAGGAACTTCTGGTTGTATTCCTTGATATTGCGCGCTCCGGCAATCTTCAGCAGGTCGTAGCGTTTGTCCATCAATACGCACAGGGATTTCAGAGTGCGCACCACCTTCGTCACGTCAGTGATGATAGGGTCCTCGTCCTCGTCAACGGCAGCCATGAAATGGTCTGCAATAGGTCCATAGACAGAGAACTCCACTTTTTTCGGATCTACAAGCACTATCTTCAGTTCGTTCGGATGTTTCTTGTACAGAAGAGATGTGATGATGGCATTCAGTCCGACGGACTTGCCCTGTCCTGTAGCACCGGCGACAAGGAGGTGTGGCTGTTTTGCGAGGTCGATCATGAACACCTCGTTCGTTATCGTCTTGCCGAGAGCGATAGGGAGTTCCATCGTTGTCTCCTGAAACTTCTTCGAGTTCAGGATGGATTCCATCGACACGATGCTCGGCTTTGCATTAGGCACCTCGATGCCTATTGTGCCTTTTCCTGGTATAGGGGCGATGATACGTATTCCGAGAGCAGCAAGCGAGAGTGCGATGTCATCTTCAAGACCTCTGATTTTTGAGATGCGCACCCCTTCGGCAGGTGTTATCTCATAGAGGGTTATGGTGGGGCCTATTGTTGCCGTTATCTCCTTGATTTGAACGCCGAACGAGTTGAGAACCTCTACGATACGCTTCTTGTTCGCAATCAGTTCTTCCTTGTCAATGACCGGCTTGTTGTCATTGTCGTATTTCTTCAGCAGCGAGAGCGACGGGAATCTGTAAGAGAGGAAAGGCTCGCGCGGATTGATCGGGGTGTTCATGTCATAGTGTGCAGAGACAGTCCTTCCCTTTGCATGTTCGTCAGAGACGCCCTCAATGATACTGATATCCAGTTCTTGCGGCGTATTTCCGCCATCCGCGTCCATACCTTGTGCAGCAGGTGTGCCAGGTGTGTCTTGTATGATTTCGCCCGTCGCCTCGTCGATGTTCGTGATGCAGTCAGTGTCTTCAGAATTGTCCGGTTCAGAGAATGTCGCTATGCCGTTGCCGAACGAGACAGTCTGCGCTGCAGGGTCTTCGTAGCTGTCAGTTTGGTGCGAGGTGACGATTTCCCCGTTGTCGTTGTCGATGATACGGAGCTTCACCTTGCTTGACAAATAGCCGACAGGATTCAGCATATGCCGTACGAAAGCGATAGTCTCTGACGAGAGGTAAGTCAGGAACGTAATGGCTACTATGCTGAGCACAGCCAGCAGGCCTGGCGAACCTATTATGCCCTCAAGATACTGGCAGCACATCTCGCCATGCCTGCCGCCGGGGTTATAGATCCGGTCGCCCATGATAGGCGTGAGGAACTTGGCCGACGTGACAGAAAGCCAAACCATAGTTATCATCGTTCCCATGAACCATTTCATCAGATTCACGTTATAGGCCTTCATAAGTTTCAATGAAGCGAGAATGAGAAAGAACGGTATGAGAAAGGCGGCGATGCCGAAGCACTGGGTGATGACGAGATGGCTGACCAATGCCCCGAGCGAGCCGCACAGATTCTGGAAAAGATGGCTCGAAGAGAACAACTCTCCGGGACGCAGCTGTATGACAAGGCTCTGGTCCGCTTCTCCGGTAGAGAAGAAGCTTATCATCGCAAACAAGAGGAAAAGTGATATGCAAAGCATTATGAAACCAACGACAAAATCGACCTTTTCGTTATGCACGACGGCACCTATACCGAACACTTCGGCGAATGATTTCCCTTTGGTTTCCTGCTTCTTAGTTGTCTTTGTATTCTGCTTGTTTTGTTTACGCATCGTGGATTGTTTTTCTTGTTTCTGAACCGCATGGCCTGTATGCAGGCAGCTGACAGTCAACGCAGATTTGGAATTTCGCCTGTGACAAATGCAAACTTCCAGACTGCAAAATGACAAGGTGAAAGATATTTCAAAATGCAAAAGTAAATGAAAAAAATCAGAAACGTGTAGTTTTTCTCATTTTTTTTATTAATTTTGCAAATTGTATGGCCAACTGTTGAGATAAGCCCTGACACCCCATGATGCTGGACAAAAGAATTGACGTACATGTCGGGCAACAGACCTTCACATAAATATATGTAAGCAGGACAACACGTCAAAAACAACACTATGGTCTCAGAATATCCGGAAGATGAAAAAACATTTAGTAAACAAATTTGACAAAAAGACGCTTCCTTCGCTGCCGCGCGTTCTGTACGAAGGAAGGATTGTTGTCGTGATAACAGAAGAGGTGGCGGAGAAAGCCGTTGATTTCCTTCTCTCGCACAATATTTTAGGAATAGACACCGAGACCCGTCCTTGCTTCACGAAAGGCAGGCAGAACAAGGTTGCGCTGCTGCAGGTCTCTACACATAACGACTGTTTCCTGTTCAGGCTCAACCAACTGAGCGATTCGCCTGCCGTGAAAAGGCTGCTCGAAGACAGGAAAGTGCTGAAAGTGGGGCTCTCGCTGCATGATGACATCAACTCGCTGAGCAAGAGATTCACGTTCAAACCGGGATTTTTTCTCGACCTGCAGAACATAATGAAGGAGCTGGGCATAGAAGACCTGAGCCTCGCAAAGCTATATGCCAACCTCTTCGGAATGAAAATATCAAAGCGCGAGCAACTGTCAAATTGGGAAGCCGATGTCTTGTCCGAGAAACAGAAACGCTATGCAGCGACAGATGCGTGGGCGTGCATCAATCTCTATGAAGAATATCTGAGGCTGAAAGAGACACACGACTATGAACTGGAAATAGTCTCTCCGCCTGCACAGACAACTGACAACCCGGGAATTGCCGACGGGCAGACATCAGAAAACATGCCCAAGACAAGCGAAGAATAAAAAACATATATATATGTACAAAACCATAACACTGAAAAAAGGCAAGGAAGAATCGCTTAAGCGTTTCCATCCGTGGGTTTTCTCCGGTGCGATAGCCCGTCTCGGCAGCGACATAGACGAAGGTGAGATTGTAAAGGTTGTTGACGCGGCGGGTAAATTCGTCGCCCTCGGACACTATCAGATTGGCAGCATAAGCGTAAGAGTGCTGTCGTTCGAAGACATTGAAATTGATTCCGGCTTTTGGTATAAGAAACTTGAAACGGCGTATCGTGTACGCAGAGACATAGGGCTGGCCGACAGCCCGGACAACAACACCTACCGTCTCGTACACGGCGAAGGCGACGGTCTGCCGGGGCTTGTCATCGACTGTTACGGCGCCACAGCCGTCGTGCAGGCACATTCTGTCGGGATGCACTATGCGAGGACAGAAGTGGCAGAAGCGCTGAAGCGCGTGCTGGGCGAGAAGCTGCAGAACGTTTATTACAAGAGCGAGACGACACTGCCATACAAAGCACAGCTTGCCGGCGAAGACGGAAGCGACATGATGTCTGAAAGCCTGAAGAGCGGATTCCTGCTCGGAGGATGCAGCGACAACACGGCGATGGAGAACGGGCTGCTCTTCCACGTCGATTGGCTGCACGGACAGAAGACGGGCTTCTTCATCGACCAGAGGGAAAACCGTATGCTGCTTGAGAAATACGCCAAGGGCAAGAACGTGCTGAACATGTTCTGCTACACAGGCGGCTTCTCTGTCTATGCCATGCGCGGAGGTGCGAAAAGCGTCCATTCCGTCGATAGTTCGGCAAAGGCGGTACAGCTCACAAACGACAACATAACGCTGAATTTCCCCGACGACAACCGCCACGAGGCATTCTGCGAAGACGCTTTCAGATATCTCGAACGCGAGGGCGACAAATATGACCTGATAATCCTCGACCCGCCGGCATTCGCCAAGCACCGTGCCGCTCTACGCAACGCGTTGAAGGGCTACACACGGCTGAACGTGAAGGCTTTCGAGAGAATCAAGCCAGGCGGAATACTGTTCACCTTCTCTTGTTCGCAGGTGGTGACAAAAGACAATTTCCGCAATGCCGTATTCACCGCCGCCGCACAGGCAAAGCGTTCGGTACGCATCCTCCATCAGCTTCACCAGCCTGCCGACCATCCCATCAACATCTACCATCCCGAGGGCGAATATCTTAAAGGACTTGTGCTCTACGTGGAATAACACCGTCAGACAGACCGATATCCTCTCCGGACCCATGATTAAGAAAGTATCGAAATACATCGCCCAGCACCATCTGCTGACAAACGGCGCGCTTCACCTCGTCGCCCTTTCCGGCGGAGCTGACAGCGTGGCTTTGCTGCACGTGTTGCGATGTCTCGGCTACAAGGTCGAGGCGGCACACTGCAACTTCCGTCTGAGAGGAGACGAGAGCGACAGGGACGAGCGGTTCTGCCGCCGCCTGTGCGACAAGCTGCAGGTCAGGCTGCATACAGCACATTTCGACACCATCACCTACAGCAGGCTGCATCACGTCAGCATCGAGATGGCGGCAAGAAACCTGCGCTACAGCTATTTCTACAGGCTTGCCGATGACATCGGCGCAGAAGACATCTGCGTGGCACACCATAAAGACGACAACGCAGAGACGGTGCTGATGAATCTCGTCAGAGGAACGGGAGTGAACGGACTGGGCGGAATACATCCGAGAAACGGCAGGACAGTGCGCCCGCTGCTGTGTGTAGGCAGGCAGGAGATTCTTGACTATCTACAGGAAACCGGGCAGGACTATGTGACGGACAGCTCAAATCTCGTGGATGACGTGAAGCGCAACAAGGTGAGGCTGAATGTCATGCCGATACTGAAACAGATGAATCCTTCTGTCATCGACGCGATTAACGCGACAGCCGGACGCCTCGCTGACATCATGCCGCTGCTGAAAGACGCGACAGAAAGACAGGTCAGGGACATTGCCGTCTATGACAGAAGCGGCGGTGTAGAGGTTGATATCGCAAAACTGATGTCATCTCCCTCGCCCAGCCATATTCTCTACACCATTCTTGAGCAATATAATTGCCCTTCAAACGTTATAACAGAAATAGGCGGAAGGCTTGGCTCAAGGACAGGTGCAGGATGGACCTTTGCAAACCACGCCGCCGTGATTGACAGAGGCAAGCTCATTGTCTCTGCCCTGCCAGCACCGCAACGCCCGCTGAAACTCCCTATCTGCGGAAGATACACCCTTGCTAACGGCGAGACGCTTGTCATCGAAACTGCCGCGCGCCACGAACTGTCTTCTCTCAGACAACCGCCGTCCGTGGCTCTCCTCGATGCCGAAAGAGTGAAGATGCCGCTCCTGCTGCGCAAAGTTGAAGAAGGAGACAGATTCACGCCCTTCGGCATGAAAGGCACAAAGCTTGTCAGCGATTTCCTCACCGACATGAAGATGCCGCTGCATCTGAAACAACGGCAGCTGTGCCTGCTCGACGCGACACAACGCATAGTGTGGGTTGTCGGACAGAGGATATCAGACAACTGCAGAATCTCTGCCGGGACAAGACAGATACTGAAGATGACATTCGTCACGGACTGACGCCCCCCCGGATGACAGCCGCCCCGTCACGCACAGCGAAGAATCACCGATTATTTTACCGACAACCTATGACCGACAACCTATGACCGACAACCGGAAGAAACATATCTGCCGCCCGTCACTGCGGCACACAGCATCGGCCGTGCTCGCCGGCATGGCACTCATGCTGTGCGCCTGCTCAGACTATGAGACATTCACGACATCACCCTACGACAGACTGACATTCTCTGCCGACACGATATCTTTAGACACCGTCTTCTCGCAGGTGCCCTCGTCAACCCGCACCTTCTGGGTCTATAACAAGAACAAGGATGCCGTAAGATGCACAAACATAAAACTCGGGAAAGGCAACCAGACCGGCTTCCGCGTGAATGTCAACGGCATCAGCCTCGGCGAATCGCAAGGCTATCAGATTTTCGACGAAGACATCTTCGGAGGCGACAGCATCAGGGTTTATGTAGAGCTGACATCACCGGCGAACGGAGGAAAAGAGCCGTTCTTGGTGAAAGACAACCTCGTCTTCACCCTCGAAAGCGGCGAGAGACAAAGCATCGAGCTGAAGGCGTGGTCGTGGGACGCCAATCTCCTCACCAATCCTGTCATAGAAAACGACATGGTGCTCGACACCTCATCGCCCACCGTTATATATGGCAGCCTCACGGTAAAGGAAGGCGCATGCCTGACACTGCCTCCCGGCGCGACACTCTATATGCACGACAAGGCTGTCATAGACGTCTTTGGCAGACTGATATGCAACGGAGAGAAAGACAACGAAGTGACAATACGCGGCGACCGCCTCGACAGAATGTTCGACTATCTCCCCTACGACGGGGTGAGCGGACAGTGGGGAGGCATCCTACTGCATGAGAGCAGCTACGGCAACGTCATACGCTTCACCGACATTCATGCTGCGACAGACGCCATAGTATGCGATTCTGCTGATACCGCACGACAGAAACTCACCCTCTCCCACTCTACCGTACACAACAACAAAGGCTACGGCATAAAAGCCGACAACTGCAGACTGACGATAGAGAACTCCCTCATCTCAAACACCCTCTCAGACTGCGTCGCCCTGTATGGCGGCATCGCCACGATAAACAACACCACCATAGCGCAGTTCTACCCCTTTGACGCCAACCGGGGCTTCGGCCTGTCCCTTACGGACAGGATGAACGGTACGCCGCGCGCTGTACCCTCATTGCACGTCACCAACTCCATACTCACCGGCTACGGCGAGAATTGTCTTGGCATCTCCATCCCCGACAGCGTAGAGACAGACTGCCGTTTCGACCATTGTCTGCTCAGGATACAGAAGACGTACGTTGACACGACAAAGGTGACAGCCTGCATCTATGAGGAGGCCGGCGACACGACATCTGCCGGATGGAAGAACTTCGCCAAAGTCGATACCGCACTCCTGCAATACGATTTCTCGCTGTCAGAGACGTCGGCAGCCATAGATGCCGCAGACAAGGCCACATCACTGCCTGACGACCGCAAAGGCGAACCGCGCGACGACAAACCCGACATGGGATGCTTCGAACTGAAAAAAGAATCTGAAAAGCAATAACAGTCCCCCCAAAAAACACAAAAAACCATACTAACCATCATACTGTCATCATGAAAACAATAGACCTCAGCATCAGAATAAAGATGTGCCGGCTGGACGAACTGACACCGGACGAGCAGCTGCTCGTCAATAAGGCGGTGGATGCGACCGCAAACTCCTACTCGCCATACTCACACTTCCGCGTCGGCGCTTGCGTCAGGCTTGAAGACGGGAGCATGACAATTGGCGCCAACCAGGAGAACTCCGCCTTCCCCGCAGGCCTGTGCGCCGAGCGTACCGCCATCTTCGCCGCACAGGCACAGCATCCGGAACTCGCCATCACAGACATCGCCATAGCCGCAAAGAACGTTGACGGCGTGCTGCTGAAGAAACCCGTCTCGCCCTGCGGCTCCTGCAGGCAGGTCATTCTCGAGATAGAAGAACGATACAGACGCCCCGTGCGCATTTTCCTCTACGGCACCGATGGCGTATATGTCATTGATTCCGTCAAAGACATGCTCCCCCTGTGCTTCGTCGGCGACGATATGTGCGGATAGGGGAAAAGCAATGTGCACGCCCCCTGCATAATGATCCAAAACCAAGGAGCCCCCATGCCCCCGCGTGCGTGGCAGCACCTTACATAACAAAACATCTTCCGAACTTTTGCGGAAAACAACAACAGACAAATGTTACAATTCGTATGTTTCGGCAGCGGCAGTAGCGGAAACTGCTATTACCTCTTCGATGAAACCGGAGGAATAATGATCGACGCCGGTGTCGGCATAAGAAGTCTCAGGAAACACTTCGCCGACTATGGCATCGACAAGACAATGCTGAAAGCCATTCTCGTCACACACGACCATGCCGACCACATCAAATCGGTGGGCATCATCTCTGCCGACACCGAAGCGCCGGTATATTCTACCTATGCCGTGCATCACGGCATAGAGCAGAACTATTGCGTCAGAAAGAAGATAAAAGCCGGCTACGGCAGATACATCAAACACGGCGACACGTTCGAGATCGGCGCATTCCATGTCACATGCTTCCCCGTGCCGCACGACAGCAGCGACAACCTCGGGTACAGGATAGTTTACAGAGACACGGTGTTCTGCATCATCACCGATGCCGGAAAGGTGACTGACGAGATGAAACAGCACATCTCCCAGGCACACTATCTCGTCATAGAGTCAAACTACGAACTCGAGAAACTCCAGTCCGGACCCTATCCGCAATATCTCAAGGACCGCATCACGAGCGGCTTCGGACACCTGTCGAACGTGCAGTGCGGCGAGGCTATTGCAGAGAATGCTTCGCCCAGTTTGAAACATGTATGGCTCGCACATCTCTCCGAAGAGAACAACCACCCCGAACTCGCACGCAAGACTGTCGAGAGCGTGCTCAGAAGCTACGGCATCGTCGCAGGCAAGGATTTCACGCTCGACGTGCTGAAACGCAAGACACCGTCAGAAATTGTCACTCTCTGCTGACCGCAAGAGAGATAATCCGCAGAAACTCCTGAAACATCATCACATACTCTTTAACCCTACACCGTCTGTCATTATGAAAAAACAACTCCTACGGGTCCTCCTCGTCATTTCATTCCTGACATCTGCCGCCGCCTCTCTGGCACAGCCGAAACGCGAGTTCAGAGCGGCATGGATCCAGTGTGTCAATGGGCAGTTCATGAACATGCCGGCCCAGACAATGCAGAACACTCTCGCCCGCCAGCTCGACATGCTTCAGCAGACCGGCTGCAACGCCATAATCTTTCAGGTCAGGGCAGAGTGCGACGCCCTCTACGCCAATGCCAAGGAGCCCTGGAGCCGCTTCCTCACCGGCGAGCAGGGCAAGGCCCCTACGCCACTCTGGGACCCACTGCAATGGATGGTGGAACAATGCCACAGACGCAACATGGAGCTGCATGCATGGATAAACCCCTATAGGGCGAAGACGAAATTCACGAAACAGCTCGACGCCGGACATATCGCCATAAAGCATCCCGAACGCGTCTTCCCCTACGACGGACAGATGATTCTCAACCCCGCATTGCAGGAAAACCGCGACTACATCTGCGACATCATCGCCGACATCGTCTCAAGATACGACATCGACGGTCTCCACATGGACGACTATTTCTATCCCTACCCCGCGGCAGGGCAGACAATTCCAGACGCCGTCTGCTTCAGCCGGGACAACAACGGCATAAAGGACATCGGAGACTGGAGACGCTACAACGTCAACCTCTTCGTGAAACAGGCGGGAGAGACGATACACAAAATCAAGCCGTGGGTGAAGTTCGGCATCTCGCCCTTCGGCATCTACCGCAACAAACAGTCCGACCCGCACAACGGCTCCCGGACAAACGGCCTGCAGAACTACGACGACCTCTATGCCGACGTGCTCCTGTGGGTGAACAACGGATGGATAGACTATTGCGTGCCGCAGCTCTACTGGCAGATAGGACATACGGCAGCAGACTATGAAGAGCTGATATGCTGGTGGAACAGACACTGCTCGAAACGTCCGCTCTATATCGGAGAGGACGTAGAACGCACCGTGAAATACCCTGACCCGAAAAATGGCAACACACACCAGCTCAACGCCAAAATGTCGCTGCACAACAGGCTGCCTAACGTCAAGGGGACGGTACTATGGTACGCTAAAGCCGCTGTCGATAATATCGGGAACTACTCCACGCTCCTGCACGAAAACTACTGGAAGAATCCCGTGCTGCAGCCGTCAATGACTTTCCTCTCGGACAAGGCACCTAAGAAGGTGAAGAAGGTTAAGGTCCTCGACATCGACAGCCACACCGTGCTCTTCTGGACAGCACCGCAAGGCAACGACTGGCAGACCGCACCCTGCCAGTATGCCGTCTATGCTTTCCCTCAAGGGGAGAAGGCAGACCTCAAGTCAGGCAGACACCTCGTCGCCATAACAGGCGACACCTTCATACGCCTGCCGCACGTCAACGGAAAGACAAAATACACATACGTCATCACTGCCCTCAACCGTATCCATAACGAGAGCAAGGCGGTGAAGAAGAAAGTCAGACTCTGAAAACATACATTGCTCTACCCTGGGTGTAATTGGGCATTGTCCATGCGCGCTGTAAGCGCAAAAGCGTTAAATATCCTGTTGTCTCTGTTGTCGTAAAAACCAAAAACCAAAACCACAAACAAAAACCGCAAGCAAAAGACCCATCAACAAGTCTCAAGTGGCAACCAGCCTTTAGGCTGGTAAAAGTTGTTTTTGTTGTTGTCAA
>SFIS01000077.1 GCA_004555245.1 Bacteroidales bacterium | reverse complement strand
CTCTTCCGAGCCAATCTTAGAGGGGTAGCTGACAAGAAATTCTTCCTCTTCCGTATTTCCAAATTATATGCCTATCCCCACTAAATTTCTACTGACCCCTCTTTCTCTCTCTTCACATACAAACACAAAACAGCCTCGCTGTCTAAACGACGGCGAGGCTGTTCTGCGGTGTGTACGAGGCTCGAACTCGTGACCTCCAGCGTGACAGGCTGGCATTCTAACCAACTGAACTAACACACCAATGGAGTTATGTTTATGAAGGCGGTGTGTACGAGGCTCGAACTCGTGACCTCCAGCGTGACAGGCTGGCATTCTAACCAACTGAACTAACACACCTCTTTTCTTATTCAAATGACAGCGGAACTTCTGCGGTGTGTACGAGGCTCGAACTCGTGACCTCCAGCGTGACAGGCTGGCATTCTAACCAACTGAACTAACACACCTTGAAGCGTCTTTTGTCATTAGCGGGTGCAAAGGTAGTCATTTTTTCTCATTCCCACAACTTTCTTTACATCTTTTCACAAAAAAAGTTGCATTATAACGGCATCTGCATGGCTGCCCCCAACAAAAAGCCAGTCTTTCAGGCACAACCCGTCACTGAATCCCTGTGAACGCAGCATACGCAGCGACGGCTCGTTGGACAAAGGCACAATGGCATATATCTGATGAAGGCAGAGAATGTCGCGCGCATAATCAGCTATCTTGCCTATTGCCTCCATGGCATAACCACGGTTGCGATATTCTCTCTTAATCACTATGCCGACCTCGGCGCGGCGGTGGAGGGGAGAGAAATTGAAAAGGTCGATAAGGCCTACGGCTGTCGAACCGGCTCCTGACGGTGCGTTGTCAACCTCTATGACATATCTCACCTGCTCGTCTTTATATATGTCGCCGGCGTTGTTGGCAACATAATCACGCAGGTGGTATGCCGACAACGGGGCTGTCTGCGAACTCAGCCACCACATCGACATGTCGTTCTCTATCGAATAGAGGAAGTCAAGGTCTTCGGGTTCTAAAGCTCTGAGGCGCATCGCGACTGGGTGGGGACAATGAATACAAGTGATATCGCCAGGATTATGGCAAGATAGCCGAAGCCGGCCTTCACAAACTCATAATAGAAGACACTGTTCAGAAACATCGGCACGAAAAGCATCAGCAGTCTCAGGACTGAAATCTTATGCAGACCCGCACAGCCGTGAGACGTGATGTATTGCCGCACGAAGGAGAACTTCATCAAACGCAGCGCAAGCGGTATTGCGCACACGGTGACAAGCTGCATCAACGTCATGACAAGAAACTCCGCCTCTGCATTGCCACTCCACGTGCCTTCAAGCAGCACATTCGATTCATAAAGCACAATGAGCAGCAGCTCAAATGCTATACATATATAAAATAATGTCTTTAGTCGTTTTGCTGTTGTTTTCATTATTGTCTTTTTGACGTTATTGTCGTTATTATAAATGCTCCGCCTCTTATCTCACCTCAGTCCTGTTGAGGATAGAGCGCCCGAGTGTCACCTCGTCTGTATATTCCAGCTCGTCGCCGACGGAGATGCCGCGTGCTATGACAGATAGCTTCACACCGAGCGGCTGCAGCTTTCGTGTGATGTAAAAGTTCGTAGTGTCGCCCTCCATCGTTGAGGCGAGGGCGAAAATCACCTCGTCAACTCCGCCCTGCCTCACTCTCTCGACAAGAGAATCTATCTCCAGGTCGCTCGGACCTATGCCGTCCATAGGAGAGATGACACCGCCAAGGACGTGGTACAGTCCGAAATACTGCCCGGTGCGCTCTACCGCCATCACATCCTGTATGTTCTCGACGACACAGATGGTGGTTGCATCACGTTTCGGACTTGAGCATATCGGACACACCTCCGCATCTGAGATGTTATGACACACCTTGCAGTATCTCACCTCGTTGCGAAGCCTTACAATGGCAGAGGCGAAACTTTCGGAAGCCTCCGGCTCCTGACGTAAAAGATGGAGCACCAGACGCAAGGCTGTCTTGCGTCCGATGCCCGGTAGTCGAGAGAACTCGCCGACGGCGCGTTCCAACAATTGCGACGGATATTGCTGTTCCAATGTCTTTGTCTTTTGCGTTAAAGGGGTCTGATAGAACCACACTCAAAATCTCCAGCCTAACGTAAAGAGCAGCTTGCTGCGCTTGTCGCTCACCTTCACGGCGTCAGGAATACAGTCAAGTTCCGGATGATTCACATCGTTCTGATATAACATGAAAGGAAAGTAGTCGCCGTCTGTCTGAGAATACATGTATGCCGCATCCATGAAGAAATTGCCTATGGCATATCCCAGACCGAAAGTGATGCGGTTTGTTGACTTCCAGTTCGTGTAGTCTGTCGTCGTGGCAAGGTATGTACCCTGAGATTCTATCGTCTGGTTGCGGAAGCCTGTTGACTTGTATTTCGGAGACACATAGTTGTAGCCTGCACGTACGGAGAACTCTGGCGTCACCTTAACCTCCATACCTGCCTTTAGGGTATGTGAACCCTGCATCACGTCACGGGTGTTACGCTTCATAAGACGGTCAGAATGCGAATCCTCGAAAAACTCTCCGTAGTAATAGTCATAGTAGTCCTCGTCTATCACACGGTTGTCGAGGTTGGTGTAGTCGCTGTATTCGTATGTCAGTCCGAGAGCAAGAATCTGGTCGATGGTATGTCCTACAGACAAACCGAACACCCACGGCGTGTTCAGGCGATACTCCAAACTGGTGTAGTGGCGGCGCTGCTTCGGGTTGTTGGCAAGATATTCCTTCCCTGTCTTCGGGTCTGTCTCGTAGATGTCAAAATCCCTGCTCAGGTCTGTGCTGCTGGTTGTTTCCAGCTTATACCATGTAGGGGTGTGGACATAAGCACCGATGCGGAAAGGTGAGCTCTCAATAGGACGGGCTATGACGCCGAGCTTGATGTCGAGACCTGTGCCGGATGTCTCCCGCTCATCCAGAAGGTCCACATTGCCTATGATGTTCTCGTCCGTGTAATCAAGCAGAGCCTCTGTATAGTATGTAGTGTTACGATAGTGGACATCCTTCAGACCGAACGTGAGGCCAAGATACACGCGGTCGTTGACGTTGCCGCTCACGTTGAAGGCATAGTCTGCTATGAAGCCCTCACGACGCTGCTCCGTTGCATAGCCTGCGGCATTATAGTATTCCACGAAATCTTCCTCAAGATTTCCGTCACGGTTAACCACTCCGTTCAGCACGAAGTTGTAGAGGTCGTCAACAACCGAATAGTTGTACTCTTTCATTGCCCCAGCGAAATACTTCATACATGAGATCTTGTTCTGCGAAGTAAAGTAGAAGTCATCTGTAGCCGTGAGCAGCTGGTTGAAGTTACGCGACTTCGTATAGTTGAAACCGAAGTTGAGGAACGAGTTGCTGCCCACCTTTGTCACAAGCACGCCGCCTGCCTGGTCAAGTCCGAAGGTTGTCGTCGGACCGTCCAAGACATTCTGCTTGTCTCCAGACACTATCTGCGGACCGAAAGAGACGGCAACCTGAGACTTACGCATCAGACCCGGTCCGGCAGGGTTGGTGGATATGGTTGAGATGTCTGCGCCGAGAGCCTCCATCGCTCCGCCCATTCCGACATATCGCGCTGTTCCGTTAAGGTCACGGTCAGCCATCTTTGCACTCTCGTAAGTATCCTGTGCAGCGGCACCAAGTACAGCCGATGCCATCACTGCTATTGATAGTATTCGTTTCATAAGTAGGTATTCAAAATAATTATTTCTAATTTATGTTCCCGTTTTCCGTATTCTTCGACCAGGTCGAAGAACACCATCCATCACCGGTGTCTGCCACCGCCGAACGAACCACCTGTGTGTCCACCGCCTGATCGCCCGCCGCCGAACGAGCCGCTTGTATGACCGCCAACCGAACGGGTGCCGCCGGATATAGTGTGACCTCCACGGCTGCGGGATGAAGAGCCGGACTGTGAGGGGGTGCTCCAAGAGCTGCGGTTGGGATTGGCGCCGTTGCCGCTTACCGAGTGACCGCCACGTCCGCTGTAGTTCCTGCTGCCACCGATGCCTGTGTTTCTGGTCACTACGTCGCCGTTGCGTTCGGCTATGCGGTGGTTGTTGTTGTTATGACGGACGGAAGCCATATCACGGAAGCTGTGCGTGCTGTGTCCCTTGAAAGGCAAGTGACTGCCGCCATGACCGCCGTGATGTCCCGGAGGAACGATGGTCCACACCGGTGGATAATACGGGCGGTAATACCAATAGGGAAGCCCGAACACCACAGAGGCATACCAGGGGTCATACCAGGGACTGTACCAGTTGTAGTACCAGGGGTCGTACCAAGGAGAGCACCAGGGGTCATACCAGCCAGTGTACCACGCCAACGAACGGCCGTAGAAGAAACTCGGGCAGTAGAAATCCATCCACCAGCAGAAATCGTAGAAACGAGAGAGGTTGCGGCTCATACGATAGTCCTCGTCGTCAAGAACGACATATCTATACACCGTATCTACGCGGGATGCAGAACTGTAAGAGCCGTCGCCGACATTGAAACGTATCACATCACTGGCTATCGAATCGCCCGACGTAAGCTGTGATTCATCGACGGTATAAGGCACATTCCCGCTCTTCTTCGTACGGCGGTTGTACTCGTCGTCAGTCTTGTCGATGCCGCTGTAGTAGCTCGAATCATTGTATAAACGCGACTTCTCTTTCTTCTCCGCCTCACGGGTCTTGCGCTCCTGCGCAGTGTTCTCCTTCGTCGGAGTGAAATACATGTCGTCCTGTGCCGATGACATCACGGGGGACAGAAGCCACAAACCGATTACAAAGATGCCAACGCCCATTCCTACATTCAACGAACTAAGATGCTTTGACACCATATTCGGTAACTGTTTCTTAATTGAGTGTCTCATATCTATACCTTCTTTATTATTTGTTATTGTCATGGTTTTTTCACAAACTTCATGCTGGCCTGCATTAATAAAAGAAAGTGTCTCGTAACATACATTACTACTCTTTTTTCTTTGTGAATGCAAAATTACAACATATTGCAATGCAAATTTACGGATTTTCCCTAAAACATTCGAGGATTTTCCCTATTTTTTATAATTTTGCATCGTATTTTAACGTTACATATCATACTCACCCCTGCAGCTATCATGCCGCCTTTAACCCGGCGAACCTTCCGCCGACAAATACTACACAATGGAATACTACGTCACACATTTCACAATCCTCGCCGATGCATCACTCATGCAGTCATGCCGCGAACTCCTTGCCGACACCGTTGCCGAAGCGGGCTACGAAGCATTCGAAGACACCACTGACGGCGTTGACGCATACATACAGACACAGCTACTCAACCCCGAGCTGACAAAACAGCTCATCGACGACTTCCCCATAGCAGAAGCCACCATAACGTTCACATCAGAGGAGGTGGAACAAGAGAACTGGAATGCGGAATACGAGAAAGAGGTCTTCGACCCCATACGCGTCGGTGACACTTGCATCATATATGACGCCACAAGTCCCGAAGCCGACCGGCTCGCGGCTTCGGCGCCCATCAGCATCGCCATAGACCAACACATGGCATTCGGCAACGGAGCTCACGAGACAACAAAGATGATTGTGACAGAACTTGTCACCTCCGACCTCAAGGACAAGAGGGTGCTCGACTGCGGATGCGGCACAGGCATACTATCCATCGTAGCAAAACGATGCGGGGCGACACACGTCACTGCCTACGACATAGACGAATGGAGCGTGGAAAACACACGACACAACGCAAACATCAACAACATCGAACTCATCGACGTTCTGCTCGGTGATGTCAGCGTACTCAGTCACGTCGATGGCGTCTTTGACATCATCGTCGCAAACATCAACCGCAACATCCTCATCAACGACATGTCCCAAATCATAGAGACCCTTGCCCCCGGCGGCAGCCTCATCCTCAGCGGTTTCTACGAAGAAGACATACCTCTCCTCAAAGAGGCAGCCCAACAACTCGGGCTCCACGAGACAAAACAGACAACAGACAACAGCTGGGCCATGCTCATCTTCAAGAGATAGCCTCTCCCGTCTTCTCCCGTCCTCCCCCGTCCTCTCTCGTCCTCCCTCGTCCTCCCTCATCCTCCCTCATCCTCTCCCATCTTCTCCCGTCTTCTCCCGTCCTCTCCCATCCTCTCCCGTCCTCTCCCGTCCTCTCTCATCCTCGCCAGTCCTCGCCCCGCCTCCTCCCGCATTGCCACTGTGCCCCGCGGTTTTCCGCGGGGTCCCCTCCATCCCGTCCCCTCCCGTATTCTTCGACCTGGTCGAAGAACAACAACAACCCCACCTATTATAAATAAAAACTATGCACAAGCCCCACCTCATCACAGCCCTGCTATTCGTCCTGTCATCCCTCACCCCGGCAACTGCCCAAGAGGCATTTGTCGAAGTGTCAGGCACTGTCTCCGACGGCAGTTTCGCACCCCTATGGCTCACCTCCAACAGACAAGGCGTGCCATCGCCATACGCCAACTCCGCATACCAACGCATCGGAGCCTCCTACGACCTCGACCTTCCGAAAGACACCGCACACTCCTGGCATCTCTCTTTCGCGGCAGACCTCATGCTCGCACAAAACGCACAATACAAATTCTTTGTCCACCAGCTCTTCGCAGAAGCGAGATACAAGAAAGCCACACTCACCATCGGACAGAAAGAGCGCAGCATAGACATGCGCAACAACAGCCTCACCTCCGGCGGACTCTCGCAAGGCATCAACGCACAACCCATACCCGAAGTGCTGCTCTCGGTTGACTATTTCTCCATACCCCTTACAAACCACTGGCTCAAAGCACGCGGACGAATAGGATTCGGCAAGACAACAGACGGCGCATGGCAGAAAGAATGGGTGGGCGAAGAAAGCAAGAAACGCTACACATCAAACACCCTCTACCACGAAAAAGCCATAGCACTGAAGATAGGACGTGAAGAGATCTTCCCTCTCACCTTCGAACCCTCACTACAGATGATGACGCAATTCGGAGGCACATCTTACAACGCATACGGCAGAAACCACGCCGACGGTGCACCCATCAAACACCCAGAAGACCTCAACGCTTTCTGGCACGCATTCTGGCCTATGGGAAGCGAAGACGTCACTGACGGACTACACCCCAACTCCGCAGGCAACACCGTAGGGTCGTACAATATCGCACTGACATGGAACGCACCGACATGGAAAGCCCGAGCATACTTCGAACGCGTCTTCGAAGACCAGTCAATGCTTACCGTGCAATACGGTATCTTCGACCATCTCCTCGGCATCGACTGCCAACTGCCTGCCAACCCCTACATCAGCAACATCCTCGTCGAACACCTTTCGACAACAGACCAGGCCGGCCCCGTCTATCACGACAGCACGCCAAACATTCCGGAATCCTACACTGGCATAGACAACTACTACAACCACGGACTGTATTCAGGATGGCAGAACTGGGGTGTCAGCATGGGCACGCCACTCATCACATCACCCATATTCAACGACAACAACACCCTGCAGTTCTACAACAACCGCGTCAAGGCATGGCACATAGGCATCGACGGAAACCCAACACCATGGCTCTCTTGGCGCATGATGGCGACATTCACACGCAACTGGGGAACATACGCACAGCCCTACGACGACATACTCAAACAGCAATACTATCTTGCAGAACTCACCACTCTCCCGCCTTTCGCAAAAGGATGGAAAGCCACTCTCTCACTCGGTCTTGACCATGGCGAAGTAATCGGAAACAGCGTCGGCGCACAACTCACCATACGCAAGACATTCTCCCTCTGACACTGACAAACACAAGACACCCATCATAAAGCCACACACAAATCCACGATTATATGAAACTGACATTCAAGAGATTACTCATACATACAGCCGCAGCCTTTTCCATCCTCGTCACCTTCACCAACTGCGAGAACAAATGGCCCGACAACGGAGACCTCGACGGAATGTGGCAGCTGATGTCCGTCGAGCAGGACGCCATCGTGACAGACAAGAAAGCGGACAAAGTCTATTGGTCCATACGCTCCAACCTCGTGCAACTCAACGACACGAAAGGCACACGTCTCTACTCACACTTCACACGCAAAGACGGCAGCCTTATACTCACAGACCTCTGCACACCATCTGCCCACGAGAAAGAAGGCGACAACGACGAATGGATAACGTACGACAACCGTGACATCCTCGTCCCCTTCGGCATACAACCCGACCCCGACCCGCTGCATCCCGAACGCCTCACGCAAACCTTCCACATCGACAAGCTCACCTCCTCTACCCTCATCCTCTCCACCCCCACCTACACCCTCCACTTCCGCAAGTTCTGACCCACCCGTCCTCTCTCATCCTCTCCCGTCCCATCCCATCCTCTCCCGTTCTCTCCCGTCCTCTCCCATCCTCTCCCATCCTCTCCCATCCTCCCCCATCCTCTCCCGTCCTCCCTCATCCCATCCCCGCCTCCTCCCGCATTGCCACTGTGCCCCGCGGTTTTGCCGCGGGGTTCCCTCCCCCCCGCTCGCCCGTCCTTTCCAGTCCTCTCCCGTCCCAGCCCCGCCTCCTCCCGCATTGCCACTGTGCCCCGCGGTTTTGCCGCGGGGTCTCCTCCCTCCCCGCTCTCCCGTCCTCTCCCGTCCTCTCCCATTCCCTCCCCCAGCTCTCCCATCCTCTCCCGTCCCAGCCCCGCCTCCTCCCGCATTGCCACTGTGCCCAGCGGTTTTCCGCGGGGTCCCCTCCACCCCCGCTCGCCCGTCCTCCTGTATTCTTCGACCTGGTCGAACAACAACTCCCCCACCGCCCATCCTCTCAAATGTTAATAAACACAATTTTTGTTTGCATATTTTGCGAGAATGCAAAAAAGTCTGTAACTTTGCATAAAACAAACAAGACAAAGCGCACGTCATGCACAAGCATACGTGACAGCTACAACCAATATACATGTCAAGTCGATTCAGGAACAGCAGCTGCGGGCCAAAGCCCCCAGCTGAGTTGAACGACATAAAAGTAGTAACGTCATTGCAGCGCGTTTACCGCCAATACGCCAATACTAATTAGGTACACCCACACCCATCCTCAACCTCTTAAGCCACGGCTTAAGGGGATAAATTGTTTATACACCACCCACCAGCGCATCTTTCCGCGATGCGTCAGCCCATCCCACCAAGCCAACAGCCGATGAAATGGTACGTCCTGAATACTGAAAACGGAACACGGGAACGTGAGCTGCGCGAACGCATCGAACAATGCCCCGACGTGTCAGAGGCATACTACCCACTCACCAAACGCACGAAACGCCTGAAAAACGGAGAGACGACAACCGTCACCCATCCTCTCATCCCATCCACTGTCTTCGTACGCTGCAGCCTGATTCCCGTACGCCGGTACATCACTGACTACACCATCCCCGGCAGCTTCATACTCGATTCCACACGTGACTACCACAGCCCCATGGTCATCCCAGACAGCGACATGCGCGAGTTCAGGCAACTTTGGGACAACTACAACGAACAGATTCTCTGCCTCAACAACAGCTACGAGACCTTCCGCAACTGCGACATCGTCACCATAAACAACGGCCTCTTCCAAGGTATGCGGGGCAAATTCAAAGAGATAAGACACGACTACAAACTGATAGTGCAGGTAGGCACATGGACCCTCGCCCTGTCCAACATACAACGCTACACACTCACCGTCAACTGCTCACGCCCGAAAAACACAGAGCAGGACATGCTCTTCCAGCTCATAGACAAATGCCTCTCCCATCTCCACGCACTCGGGCATGTTGACAATGCCCCCGCCCTGCTGCGCCTCATCCTCTCCACCACAAGCAAAGAGATACGTCACGCCGACAATGCCGACAGCAGCATACGCCCCATCCTCGCACGGCACACCGACGCACAACAGTCAGACCTTCTCACACTCAGCGACAACCTCCTCATGAGGCGCAAGAAAGTTGAGTACGACACACAGATACCATCCTCACCACTACGTCCCTTCCTCACCATCCATTCCGGCTACGACGGCGACATCACCACGTCAGTGGAAGTCACACACCGCGACTTCACCGAGATTATCACACGCGAAGACATCACCGAGACCTTCCTCGTCAGCGAGCAGACAGACAAGACACGCGAAGAGACAAACCCCTACTATGCCCATGTGGCAGTGAAACACGACGACAGCACCAACCTCTACACGCTGCTCACCAACTGGACCGACTTCTACAGCTACTACACCACCCTCGACGACAAGCAGAAATTCCACGACAAGCTGCTGCAATACGGCAGCCCACTCTTCCACTCCATCCTCACAGCCACCCGTCCCGACGGCATCCGCTTCCGCACCCTGCAGCTCGGCGGAGAGGAAGTGACCGGCATCAGCATCGAGGCCGAAGCCCCCACCCCGTCCGTCATCCGTCATCTCATAGACACCTCCCGGCAGCTATGTGAAGAGATAATAGGCAACACCCACCTCCTCCCCTGGCGCCGCCACCTCTCCACCGTCTGGTTCAGGATATAACCCGCATCTTCCCTCCTCTCCTTTTTTTTCAGACACCCCGTCCCCTCCCCAAAACATTCTCACCACCACCCGACACTGCCTGCCCCCGCAGGCAGCAACTGTCTGTTGTCCTAAGTATTGGTCAGTTACGAATAATGGGAGTTACTACAGAAGATATTCCAGTAACGACCATTTGAACTAACTAATTGTGAAACTATATTAGGTAATATTACATGGCACAAAACAGTAAATCTAATAAACGAATTGTCAAAAATACGATATTCATGTATTTTCGCATGATATTCATGATGTTTATTGGCTTATACACCAGTCGTGTTATTTTAAATGCTTTAGGTATCTCAGATTTAGGACTTATGAATGTTGCAGGCTCTGCTGTTGGAATGTTTTCTTTTATGAATGATACACTTACGAGCGGAACTCAGCGATTTATCTCTTACGCTATAGGTGAAGGTAATAAACAAAAATTAAAAAAAACTTTCGAGTGTGCTTTCACTCTCCATGTCATCCTTTCAGCAATAACACTTATTCTATGCGAGACAATAGGTTTATGGTATGTAAATAACAATTTGGTAGTTGAGCCTGGTCGTTTTCAAGCAGCTCTTTGGTGCTATCAATTATCCGCTCTTTCAGTTTTCATAGGCATCATACAGATTCCATTCCGCTCTGCTCTCGTTGCACATGAAAAATTGGGAATTTATGCTTTTATTAGCATTTTCGACGCAGCTGCTCGACTATTAACAGCATATATTATTCAAATTGTCCCTTGGGATCGTGTGATATTTTACAGCACCCTATGTTTCTTTATTTCATTCATACCAATTTTTATATATAATTCATACTGTCAACGGAAATTTGATGAATGTAGTTTTAAAATGAGCTGGAATAAAGAAATTGCCAAAGATATGCTATCATTTTCAGGTTGGAACACCTTTGGGTCAATGGTTGGATCAGCTCAAGGAACTGGAATCAACTTAGTTCTTAATTCATTCTGTGGAACCATTATAAATGGATCTCGAGGAATTGCCATGCATGCAAATAATTGGGTAATGAAGTTTGTTAATAATTTTCTCATTGCCCTCAATCCTCAGATTATTAAATCCTATTCTGCTGGAGATTTTAAAAGAACAAACAACCTAATCACTTATGGTGCCCTATTTGGTAGTTACCTTATACTCTTCTTGGGAGTTCCATTGTTCATTGAAATAGAATGGGTACTGAAAGTATGGTTAGGGCAATGTCCTGAACATTCAATAGCTTTTATGAGAATTGCAATGATAGAAGCTTTTTTTAGAACAATGGGTACTCCAACCGTTGTTGGAATGCATGCTACTGGAGAATTGAAATATCTGAACATAATAATTGCACCAATTTTATTATTAACTCTACCATTGAGTTATGTTTTATTAAAATATGGAATGAGTCCTGAGCACGTTCTTTTTATAAACGTAATTCCATGGATGGTCGTTCCATACATTAGAATATTATTGCTAAATAAATACTCAAAATATGGCTTCCCGATTAAGGATTTTGTGATTAAAGTTCTAATAAGAACTCCTGTTATTGCAATTATAGTTTTCATACCCCCACTATTTGTAAGTTACAGTATGTCTGAACAAAGCAGTATTTTTCGGTTTATTTGTGTCGGTTTTTCACACATCCTTTTCTCAAGCAT
>SFIS01000147.1 GCA_004555245.1 Bacteroidales bacterium | reverse complement strand
GTTGGTCACTTCGTCCACGCCCGTCTGCTCCATCGTCGCCTCTATCAGGTTGGGGTCTGATGTGCCCTTATGCGCCACGTCTGCCTGTGCCTGGAGGTCAGTGTACATCGAGTCCCTGACATATACCAACTGCTGCACCTCCTCAAACTTGTCGGAAATTTGGGTCGCCTCTGCCTCATAGAGGTCGTGGGTGTAACTGCCGATGCAATTGGGAATATAGGATAGAAAATCCAATACGCACCAGCTGCTGCCGCTGTTGGTCATGCCTGTGTCAGCAGGTGGGTACCACCAACAGAGGATGATGCTCACCACCAAGGGCTTGAACAGTTTCATCACGTCCAACGGTTCGTTCTTCACCATCATCTTGTAGGCCATGCTTGCCGCCACGATGATAGAGAACAGTGCCGCCAATGCCATACACATTTGGAGGATCCACCAGAACGGCCCTTGTGAGCCTGTGAAGGTGGCATCGGTCAGGAACTCGTTGGTCTGGAATATCACATCGTCAATCTCCTCTTCGAGGATGTTGATGCCGAAATCGCTGAGTATGTTGTCTGCCATCAGTGCCTGGTTCTATTGTTGATAATCTCTTTGATAAACTCTATGCCTTTCGGTGTCCATGACAGATAGAAGTGGTAGAAGCAGCGCATCCTGCCTGTGACATATACCGCAATGCCCTTGTCCTGAAGGTCTTCACGCAGTTTCCACATTCCATATTCCTTGGTGATGATGCCTTCCTCTTTGAGGGTCTTCACAATCTTGCCGTAGTAACTTCCGACATATTTGTGAAGCTTTGACATTGAAACTACCTCTAAATCAGATGGCATATAATGCTCATCAACGATGGGTGTCCTGCCGATAACGCTGATTCGCTTCGGCATCCTTGACATCTCCAACTGCCACTTGCCGTTTTTCCTCTTGGCGGCATAGAGACGTAACTGTATTTTTGATATTGATTCCATAGCTATTTCTTTATTTTATGTTCTTTCGATAACAGGAATGACTCCCACGCTCTTCAGTTTCTCATAGAGGAAGCGGCGACCTTTCTGTGTCCATTTGGTGTTCATGCGCACATCCTCCGTACCGTCCTTGTGTTTAATGAGGTAGGTCTCGCTGGTCACATAACCGCAGTCCTTGTAGTCGGCATACAGAATCCACTGCTTGCCACGCTGATACTGGATGTTCATCTCCTTCAGACGTCGGTTGAAGCGGATGGACGACTCGCCATAGTCCTGTGCTATCTGTGTGACCAGGACACTGCTCTTCGTGGCAAGGATGATGTCAAGGTAACTCACCTTGTCCTTCATCTCCGTCACCTCCTGTTGCAGGTCATCCACCTTGGATCCCAACTCAACGATGCGTGTCCTTTGGTGTTCACACTCCTGTTCGACAAGCAGACGCTTTTGTCGTTCTTCCTTCAGATTGACTGCTAACCGTATCAGGAAGTCTGGCTCTGCCAATGCCTTCTCGATGGTCTGCTGTGTCATATAGGCACCATGCTTGCGGATAGAGGGGAGCACCTCCGATGTCACCCACTTGCGGAAACGTTTGGCTTCGGGTTTGCGACTGTCAAGGATGACATCATACAGTCCGTCTTCATTGATAAAGTTTGTAACCTGTTCTCTTCCAAGACTATCCGAGATGGGGTACTTTGAAAGTACATCATCCGAAAGTCGTTGTACCAACTTGCTGGTTTTTAGTCCAAGAACTCTTGCCACATCAGCCAAACAGAACAAGGGTTGCTCTGGTGTTCCTGTGGTTCGGACTGCTCCAAATTCCTCGTTGTTGAAAATCTGAATATCGTTCATATCTCTATGCTGTTTTGTGATTATTTCTTCTCTTCCCTTATTTCTATCTGTTCACACTTTCTTCACCCTCACCGCTGTTGGCATCATCGCCGTCAGTGCCTGTCGAGCTCCTCACGCCCTTCATGTTTTCCTGCCAACGGCTCTTGGCATCGCTGATGATGCTGCCTTTATGTACTACACGGTCGTTGGTGGCTGCCAAGAGGGCGGTAGTCTGGCTTTGGGTGTTGAGCTGCACAAGGTATTTCAGTAGTGTCTCGTTCTGTGTCGTCAGGTCGGCATAGATGCTAAGATACTGCCGCTTTCTCTGTGCATTGGGCA
>SFIS01000146.1 GCA_004555245.1 Bacteroidales bacterium | reverse complement strand
TGACAAGCCCTATTTCCTGAGTGCGAGGAAGCACTCAGAAAATCAGAGACGGGCACCATTTACATTCGACGCTTCGCCCAGAATACAAATGACAAGCCCTATTTCCTGAGTGCGAGGAAGCACTCGTAAAAAAGAAATTAGTTAGTTAATATATAATTTGTAATAGGTATCGCAAAAAAAAAAGATTTTGTTTTTAGGCTAAAGTCAGATAAAGCTCATGGTGTTCAACCTTGGGCTTTAATTTTTTTATCAAGATTCTCAAACTTCACTTGTCTGTGACATGCTGTCGGTAAACAAGCGGACGTTATTTTTACGATAACAGAGACACCTGGCACATGAGGGGAATAGCCTGAGACTTGTCCTTCGGACCCACTGACCAACGGGAGGTAAAGGCTATACTAAGCGAAGCGGTCGCAACCTGGAACATGAGGGGAATAGCCTGAAAGGCTATACTAAGCGAAGCGGTCGTAACCGGGGGCGAAGCCCTCGGTAATACGAAAGACTACAACTGTCTGGAAGACAGTACCTCGCCTTACAATAATGATGAATATAGTACAGTCTTCCAGGCAGTTACCCTATACAACGTATTTTTACGACAACACAGACAACAGAAACAACGGGAAGAACGGGCGCAACGCTTTATGTCACAAGGTGACATACAACTGGGACAACAAGATTACTGTTGCCAACTCGTTGTCCTCGTCAACAGTTGTAACCGAGAGGAATAGCATGGAAGGCCGGTCTTTAATTATAAGGCGAAACCATAGTTTTTTTATATCATATCGACGCTTTTTATTGACACTGCTTTGCAGAGAAGAAAATTATAAGTAACTTTGCACTCAGGAAATCAGAGACGGGTACCATTTACATTCGACGCTTCGCTCCGAATACAAATGACATACCCTATTTCCTGAGTGCGAGGAAGCACTCAGGAAATCAGAGACGGGTACCATTTACATTCGACGCTTCGCTCCGAATACAAATGACATACCCTATTTCCTGAGTGCGACAAAGCACTCAGGAAATCAGAGACGGGCACCATTTACATTCGACGCTTCGCCCCGAATACAAATGACAAGCCCTATTTTCTGAGTGCGAGGAAGCACTCAGGAAATCAGTGACGGGCATCAATCCCTTTGCTCGTAGAAAAAAGCAATAACACCATACATAACATGACGACAATCTATCCATCACCAATTTTCGGACCTGTCATCTCGCGCCGCTTAGGCGTCTCGCTCGGCATCAACCTGCAACCCGACGACGGCAAGGTGTGCTCGTTCGACTGTATATACTGCGAATGCGGACTGAACGCGGATTTCAGACCCAAGCACAGACGTCCGGCAAAGGAGGCCGTGGCGGCAGAACTCGAGAAGAAGCTGCAGGCTATGGCAGCAGAAGAGAAGCTGCCCGACGTGCTGACATTTGCCGGCAACGGCGAACCGACGGGGCATCCCGACTTCCTTGACATCATACGAGAGACTGTCCGTCTCCGCGACACCTACTGCCCGAAAGCGAAGGTCTCCGTGCTCAGCAACGCCACGATGTGCGGAAAAGAGAATGTGCGCGAGGCACTGATGATGGTCGATAACAACATCCTGAAGCTCGACACCGTATCGAACGAATATATACGGCTTGTCAACAGGCCGACAAGCACGGCGTATGACGTGAAGGAAGTGGTAGAATGGATGAAGGCATACAACGGACACTGCATCGTGCAGACGATGTTCATGAAAGGCACGGCGGCGACAAGGAACGCCGACGGAACCATATCTGACATCGATGTCGATAATCTTGCAGAGGAGTATGTGAAGCCGTGGTTAGATGCGGTGGCGGAGATAAGGCCGTCGCAGGTGATGATATACACCATCGACCGCGAGACTCCTGTCGCAGGTTTGAAGAAAGCGTCTCGTGAAGAACTGGACGCCATAAAGGCGAGAGTGGAGGCTATGGGCATACGGTGCTCGGCGTCCTACTGACAAGAGACATGAAGACGTGACATCTTCATTGCGGGAATAAAAGGTGTCTCGGCAATCGAGTAGGAGGTAAACACTAATCGTAGGTGTTTATCTCCTACTTTCATGTTTACCGACCTCTCACACCACCGTACGTGCCGTTCGGCATACGGCGG
>SFIS01000076.1 GCA_004555245.1 Bacteroidales bacterium | reverse complement strand
ATAAAGGAGTGTAGTGAATCCTACTCGACTGTTGTCACTTGCTGATAATGCGCAGTAGGCGGTGCAAGGATTAGATAAATAATTTTGCACACCTACTTAATATCACTACTGCTCCGTTCTTTGGAACATTTATGCGCACCTTATTCTTCTTCACTTTCACCTGTTTCACGCTGCCCTGCAGGTTCTTGTCATCGCTATATACGGTGACTGTCTGTGCATCGGTAGGGAGTGTAACGTCGCGTACAAGAGGCTGGTCAGCAGCATTTACGGCTACGACATACCACTTATCTCCCGTTCGGCGCGCCAAGATGACATACTTACCTGGATATCCATCGATGAACTTCATGTCATCCCATGTCACTGGTACACTCTTCATGAAATCAACAGCCCATGCTGGTGCATCGGTGAGGTTGTTTGGTGCAAGAGCGAAGTTCTGGACAGGTGTCTGGAACAGGATAGCCGTAGCGAGTGCATAGACATCGCTGGTGCAACGTATCTTACCATTCTTATTGTCAGTAGAATAGAACTTATTGAGTGCCGAACCGCCGAAGTCCATGTTTCCTATTGCATTACGGCAGACAGGATGGATGGTAGCAGCGAGTGCCTCAACATCATTGTCATACTGACCGAAGGAGAGATTCTCACTAGCACGTACAGCCTCACATGAGACGAAGTTAGGATACATACGCTCCCAACCACGAGGGATGGTGCAGCCATGGAAGATGACCATTATTCCATAGTCGTTAGCATCGGCAAGGATATCCTCGTACATCTGCATAGACTGCTGTTTGTCGCTACCTACGAAATCGACCTTAATACCCTTTATACCAGCCTTTTTCATCCATGCCATCTCCTCACGACGAGTTATCATGCGATGCATCTTGCCACGAGGTCCCTGCATGGCGTCGTTCCAATAGCCGTTGGAGTTGTACCAAAGGAAGAGCTCTACGCCCTTTGTCTTTGCATATCGAGCAAGTTCCTCGATGCGCTCATAACCGATGTTTGCATCCCACCATGCGTCAATGAGGAGATATTCCCAACCCATTGCTGAGGCGAAGTCAACATACTCTTTCTGCTCGTCGTAGTTACAGCTTGTGTCCATACGTATGATCCAGCTCCATGCCGAACGTCCGTACTTATACTCCTGCGATGCCTTGTACTGTGGCTTCACAAGGTCCCACTGGATTGTTGTCTCTGCCAGAGGGGCGAGAGTGGTGCCAACGGTGATTGTGCGCCAAGGCAACGCTGCTGCAGGCTGTAGAGGAGAGTTAGGAAGCATGATGCCTGGTGATGCTGTGCCAACACCGCCGAACTCAGTATCTTCTGGGTATTTCAGGACATAACCATTCTTACCATCCGACTCAATACGACTTGCGCAGTAATTACCACCGACGTTTGTCTCGGAGAGCAAGACCCAAAGTTCCCCAGCCCCCGAGGAGGAAGTTTTCACTTTGAACAAGGCTGGGAAGACGTAGCCACGGCCCTGTCCATTCTTTCCCATCTCAGCATCGTACTCATAGAAGGTCTCGTAGCTTGGTGCTGTACGGGCGAAACCTGTCTGTGGAGTCATCTGTGGACAGAGGAATGTCTTTGTGCCTTCCGGGAGGATGTAGCTTGTTGCCTCTTCCTCGACAAGGCATGCCAGACGGTCCTTCTGGGCATGCATGATATAGCGGAACGCTACATTATTATTATCTACATGGAACTCTACATCAAACGCCTTCGAACCATCAGCATTAGCAAACGCAAAAGTACATTCGTTCGCAGTATAGCTGATATTGCTCTTCTTGGCATTAGGCAATGAGTAGTTGTCTGTTACAGACTTGACCTCAGATGTCTCAGCAAGTGTCAGTCCGCTACGGAAATCGCCAATGCTTGTCTTAAGACCAATAGACGACTGTCCCAGAACGATATCATTGCCATACATCACTGTGTAACTTGGCTTACCGTCCTGACACTTAACCGATACACGAAGCTTGCCATCAGGACTGCTTATCTGTGCAAAAGTGGCTGCACAGCAGAGTATCTGAAAAATGGAAAGAATGAATAGTTTTCTCATATTATTATTTTACAATAAATTTCTTACCGTTACGTACATATATGCCAGGTTTCGTTGGACTGACAACAACGCGACCAGAAAGGTCGTAAGTTCTTCCGTTGCCAAACTGTGCTTCAACATGTGGGGCATCAATAGCTGATGCGATATTGCCGAGCTGAGTAAAGAGGCGGATATAGCATTTCTGCGACTGTGGTGCGCTGTATGAAGGGTTGAGGTAAGCACCCTTGCCTGCTTCCATCAGACCGACATTCTGGATGACATAACCCTTTTCAGCCTCATAGTCAACCTTCCACAGGCCGAGGTTCTTTCCGTCCTCTCCGTTCTGATTGTTCAGACCAAGGGCAAAGAGGAGATTTCCTCCTGTAGTAGAGTTGAGGTAACCGTTCTTTCCCCACAGACTGTATGTCTGACCGAACGAGTTTGCCATCTGGATGTTATAAAGATTTCCGCTTACAGAAGTGCTGGCATTTGTCACCTTTGTGAACTTGAAGAACATAAATCCCTGGTCCTCGCCTTCGGAAACGACACCTGTCTTCACGTTCTGAGGCACGGAACCTTCATTGATAACGTAAATGACATCTGTCTTGGCATCATCCGTTGCACCAAGCACCTTTCCGCTAAGGTTGGCAGCAGGGTCGGTACACTCATCCTTGTCAAGATAAGCATATTTGCCTACCTCCCACTCACGCGCAACATGAGTCTGCTGCGCATACTCGCTATACCACTTGAAGCAAGCGCCCGAGCAAGCCTCCCAGGCGTTGTTTTCAAGCTCTGTCGAGAATGCTGGGCGAAGGACTCCTGTAGAGAGATAATAATCAATGTCCATATAGTCGTGGGTATGTGTCAATGTCATACCACAGTTACCGAGATAGTCGATGACATATTTGTATGCCATGCCAAACTTTGATGTTGAGCCTGTGCCCCATGTGCCGTAGTTGCCATGTACCCATTCGCCCCACTCGTTGTATTTTCCTTCTTTCGATGGGTCCTCAGGACTCCAATCGATCTCAGTAATCATGATAGGATGAGTCTTTGCCACAGGAACATTAGCAAGGAATGATGACAGTGACTTGGCATTGTCCGACTCACCTACTTTGTCGCTGGTGCTGTACCATCCTGGATACCAGTGCACTGCATAACCGAAATTGTTTTGTGTATCAGTGACAGGATATTTTGCATACGACTTATAATCCTGCTGCCAAGAGCCTCCCGGAATCCAGATTATTCCCTTGAAACCGTTAGCACGTATCTTATCAACGATAGGCTGGAAATAGTCGCGCATGGCTGTGTTGGTAGCATTACCGCTGGCATCACGGATTTCTATAGGCTCGTTGGCAAGCTCGATAGAGAGCCATCCGCTGTTATTGAGCACATCCTGATTCTGGGTCACGATATCCCAGACGGTGATGAGGTACTGCTGATAGTAGTCGCCTACCTTTATAGTCTTAGGACACACGCCCGGCGGACGCATGATGACATACATATTATGAGCCTTAGCCTTCTTGGCAATAGGGATATATAGATTCCCCAGATATTTCTGAAGACGTGTCTTGTCGAAGTTACGTATGCAGGCCTCTCCATTTACCTCATTGCCGTTAGGGTCCTTGTAATTGTTATTACCCAGATTGACAAAGCCGGAAGCACTGACGTTTGGATTGTCAGTCCAGCAAGGATCAAGATGCAGACGTAACACATTGCACCATGCGCCCTGCTCGGTGTCGGTGGCAGCAGTGAAGAGCTTGTCGAAATAATCGATACACTTTGTGATATAGTTATCACCATCGCGATAGACATCAATCCATTGTCCGTCAGTGAAGCGATATTCACTGAAATATGGGCTCGGTGTGTCCATGATGCCATGGAGCATGACCTGCTCGCCCCTGGTGTTAACCAGATGATTTCCCTCTACTCTAATATCGGGCGTCTCGCCCCATGTAGCAGCACAGATGCCCTGCACTCCCAAAAGTGGGAGGCAGAGCATTGCTGTCAAAATAATTTTGATTGATTTATTCACTTCTATTTATAAATTGTTGTTGTTGTAGGTTTTTCTAGAATTTCTAGGGTTTCTAGATTATCTAGAACTTCCAGCTTTTACTTAAAAATCTTCTGTGCGAATTCATTGAGCGAACGACGCCATGAGAGGAACTCATGTGCTGTGCCTTCTGACACGTAGCCGTCAACATTATAGCCTGCTGCCTTGAGTGCAGGAACGGCCTTGTCGATAGCTTCGACGAGACGCTGCTCCTTACCTCCGCAGCTGATGAACATGTAGTTAGGCTTCTGTACCTTCTGAACATCCTCTACCTGATAGACAGCACCAGAGAAGAGTCCCCAGTAGCCGAAGAGCTGTGGGCGCGACATTGTAATGCGCTGTGTCTCCATGCTACCCATAGAGAGTCCTGCCATAGCACGACTGTTACGGTCGGTCTTTGTAAGGAAGTTCTTGTCGATATAAGGGATAAGCTCATCGCAGAGCACACGCTCGAACTTTGTCCAGTCGAAAGAGCTGAGACCGCCGATACGTGCTACGTTTGTCAGACCGTAAGTCATCACAACGAGCATAGGAACAGCCTGCTTGCCATTGATGAGATTGTCCATTATCTCGCCTGTCTTGCCCTGTACAGGCCATGATGTCTCGTTCTCACCCCATCCGTGCTGGAGATAGAGCACTGGGTAACGCTGCTGCTTGCCCTTTACCACCTTGCCATATCCTGCTGGAACATATACGTTAGCCACGCACATCTGACCGAGCGAAGGACTATAGAAGTTGACCTTCTGCATCGTTCCGTGAGGAGCATTAGGGTCAACGGCATAGAAAGCCTTGTCGTGAGCAGGGACCTCAACACCACTCATCCAGCGACTACCACCATAGTAGCTGTTTGTACCTGGGTCGAGCACCTGTGCGCCATCGATAGAGAGTGTGTAGTAGTGGAAGCCCTCGTCCTCAGGGATGAGGGTAGTACCCATCCACGAGCCGTCCTTCTGCTTCTTCAGTGCTGTGCCCTGCATGCCACCACCCCATCCTGCTGATGCGATGACGTACTTTGCCTCAGGGGCAACGACGCGGAAACTGACATATCCCTGCGAGTTGACCTGTGGGTACTCCTGACCAGGCTGGCATGTCTCGCAAGGCTCAAAGTCTTCCTTGATGACAGCATTGTCAACCTTTGGGTCGAAGTTGCAGAGCACCTTGTGCAGGTTCTTTGGCTGGAAGTTCTTGTCGAAAGGCAGTGGGTAGTTGTGTACACCAACCCATGAGTCGTAGTCAGAGAGATTCCAGAACGTAACGACGTCAAGCTTCTCGTGATGCTTACGCATGATACGGAACAGACGGTCGTACTGTGTCTCCTGGAGGAGTTTGATATCGTTTGAAATCTTCACATCCTCGCCACGGCTGAACTGCAGCTGTCCGCCCATCTCCTGATTGCAACGTATGTCAAGCTCAGTGATGTGGACATGGTCAACGAGCGAACTGTACTTCACCAGCGCAGCCTCAAAGTCCTCTTCCGATGGACCATAGATATTGTAGTGGCCCTGCATACCGATACCCGAGATAGGCACGCCAGCCTCCTTCATCTCCTTCACCATATTATATATACGGTCGCGCTTCACTGGGTCGCACTCATTATAGTCGTTGTAGAACAGGATAGCGTTAGGGTCAGCCTCGTGAGCATACTCAAACGCCTTGCGAATCCACTCATCGCCGTTGCATATCTTGTAATATGTCGATTCGCGGTATGGATTCTTTGTCATATTATTGTCACTGATTGCCTCATTGACAACATCCCATCCATAGACGATGTCCTTATAACGGTTGACGACGGTAGTGATGTGCTCCTTCATACGTGCGAAGAGCACCTCCTTCTTCACCAGCTTTGGATTGCCGATGACATGACCACGCTTGTCAAACTTAGCCTTCTTCTCATAGAACATCCACTCGCATGTCTGGTTGTGCCAAGCAAGACAGTGACCACGGAGCTTGATTTTATTCTTACGGCAGAAATCAGCGATGCTGTCAGCCTTTGCCCAGTCCCACACACCATCAGCAGGATGGACAGAGATTGGCTTCATGTCGTTCTCAGCAGTGATACTGTTAAACTGCGCCTTGATAAGAGCCTGCTGCTCTGGCACACTGATGTTACGCTGATTGACAGCGACACCGACACTAAAATAATTCTTGTATGCCTCCTTCAGACTTGTGTTCTGAGCGGACACAAGCATTGATACGAGGCATAGGCATGTTAGTATTAGATTTTTTTTCATTTGAAAATATGTATTTGTTACATGTATTTATGATTAAAATAAACATTTAACTCTCTTTTTCTATTTCATGACGGTGCAACTACTTCAGTATCTCCAGCATTACCTTCGCATAACGCTTACCGAGCTGACGATAGCCCTCGGCATTGAAGTGGAGATGATCGTCGGCACAAGGCAGACCTTCTGACGATACGACATGAGCTGTCGGTATCACCTCTGGCAGACGGCGTATCACTGGGTTATGTGCAGCACACACGCCACCGACGCCCTCGCTCACCACCTCACCTGCAAGGAGAGGAACGTCCTCAGCCTTCAGACTGAGATCCTGAAGGATATCATTGTACACAGCTTTAACCTTGTCAGGCCAGTCCTGCTGACCAGTGTTCGAACATCCCTGATGCAGGAGTATTCCCTTTATCACACCCTGATGCTGAGCACGGAGGGCACAGTCGATGAGACGGATATAAGGCAGATTGTCATAGTTTGCAGCGATACCCTTGAACCAGTCTGGCTCGTTGACGATGGCAGAAGGGTCGTACGACTTCATCAGATGCTCAATGCAGCAACCTCCGATAGCGACATGAATAATGCCGATACGTATTGAGTCGGGCAGGTTCTCACAGAGAGCACGACCGAAATAGTCGGCTGGTGTCAGTCCCGACCATGCACGGCACAATGGTGGTTCAGCCACCGACCACTCGTATTTCTTTCTACCCTCGCCACGGTAGTTGGCTGTATGAGCAGGGAAATCCTGAGCAGCCATGAGCTGCATACGTTCAGGCACATTCTGATAGTCGATATCCTCAGGCTTTGCAGCTCCCTCCATGTTCGACTGTCCGATGCAGAGGAAGATGTAGAAGTTTGGATCAGGCGTAGAATTAAAACGCTTCGACCCTTGGTAGTCTTCGCACCGCCATACATGCTCGACGCATCCTGGGCAAAACAAGATGCCGACATCAGCGACATGATGATAGAGAAGAAGATTTTTTTCATCGGTGGTTGGTTATGTTTGACTTTTTTTATTCTTTATTTTGCAAAAGTACTAATTATTAACATCATAATCAAGTAATACGTGTTACATACACTGTTGTATATGTTACATTATGCAGAAAAAACCGATAAAATGAACACACCTCCGTCCAAGGAAGATATTGCAGCCCCGAGGAGAGGAAGCGTACAAAGTCATTGCGCTTGTATGCACGGGCATTACATACTCATTGATTTCATCCGCGACACTGCGCAATAGCAGATTCAAGACGTTGTGTTTCGGAATGTAGGCTACATAAAAAAAGATGTGACATTTCTGCCACATCTTTTTTTATGTACACTCGGCATGCGTATTGTCTGACGGGTGCAAGTCCCGAGTGAGCCCTAATAGCGGGAGTCACATAGCCTAAGGCAAGGGTGTCCCGTACGGTGGGGTGAGAGGTCGGTAAACATGAAAGTAGGAGATAAACACCTATGATTAGTGTTTACCTCCTACTCGATTACTGCGTGTTCTTTGTTTTTCTTATCCCTGGATAGCAGCTACGCCCGGGAGCACCTTGCCCTCGATAGCCTCGAGGAGAGCGCCGCCGCCAGTAGAGATGTACGATACTTTGTCTGCCAGTCCGAACTTGTTTACGCAGGCTACAGAGTCGCCGCCTCCGATGAGTGAGAAGGCACCCTCTGCCGTTGCCTCGGCGATGGCGTTGCCGATGGCGCGTGAACCGTCGCAGAAGTTGTCGAACTCGAATACGCCGGCAGGACCGTTCCACAGGATTGTCTTGCAGCCCTTGATTGCGTCGGCGAACTTCTTCTGTGCCTCAGGACCTGCGTCGAGACCTTCCCAACCCTCGGGGATGTTGTTTGACGGAGCAACCTTCTGTGTAGCGTCGTTGTCGAACTTGTCGGCGATGATGGCGTCCGGAGCCATAACGAGCTCTACGCCGTTCTTCTTTGCCAGTTCCTCAACGCCAAGAGCGATGTCGAGCTTGTCGTTCTCGCAGATGGAGTTGCCTACATTGCCGCCGTGGGCCTTTGCGAATGTATATGTCATGCCGCCGCAGAGGATGAGTTTGTCAACCTTGCCGAGCAGGTTCTCGATGATGCCGATTTTTGAAGACACCTTCGATCCGCCCATGATTGCGATGAACGGGCGCTTGATGTCTCCGAGCACAGCATTGACAGCAGCCACCTCTTTCTCCATCAGCAGGCCGAGCATCTTGTTGTCTGCGTCGAAATAGTCAGCGATGACAGCGGTAGAAGCGTGCTTGCGGTGAGCGGTGCCGAAAGCGTCCATGACATAGCAGTCGGCGTATGACGCCAATGTCTTTGCGAACTCTTTCTGGCTTGCCTTCATGGCTTTCTTTGCCTCTTCGTATGCCGGGTCAGCCTTGTCGATGCCTACAGGCTTGCCTTCTTCCTCCGGATAGTAGCGGAGGTTCTCCAAGAGAAGCACCTCGCCCGGCTTCAGGGCAGCGGCAGCCTCCTGTGCCTTTGCGCAGTCGTCCGCAAACTTCACCGGTGTGCCGAGTGCAGCCGATACGGCGTCAACAATCTGTGAGAGGGAGAGCTCCGGCTTCACCTTGCCTTTCGGCTTGCCCATGTGCGACATGATGATGAGTGCACCGCCCTTCTCGAGAATGAGCTTCAGGGTGGGGAGAGCACCGCGGATGCGGGTGTCGTCAGTTATTTTACCGTCCTGCAGAGGCACATTGAAATCAACGCGGACAATGGCTTTCTTGCCGCTGAAATCATACTGATTGATTGTCATAATTCGGAAAAATGTTATTGTGTTGGTTTTATGTTGTGTGATATTTTATTTCAGCACGTTTTGCTTTGCAAAATTAGTGTTTTTTTTCGAAAACAAGACACTCTTTGCCGTTTTTTTTACTCTGGCGACGATAAATTGATATAATTCAAGTGTTTCAGTTGTTTCGTCAGCCCGTTTGTCTGTCAAGTTGACAACTGAACCGTAACATGCCCCTTCGTGTCGTCCACTCCGACACCGAACAGGGCGAAATCGCCTCTTGCCGGGTCGTCGGGGAAACATTCCGCCAGTTTTCTGCTCAGTTTCATGGCGTTTGCCATCGATGTCGAACGCGACGTTATCAGCCCGAGGCGCATCGCTTCCTGCACCACGTGTGTGTCCATCGGGATGATGAGGCTCCTTTTGTCTATTATGTCCGTCCACAGCCCGAGATCTACGTGAGAATTGTCTCTCACCATCCATCTCAGGAACATGCACACCCTCTTGCACGACGATGACGTGTCTTTCGGTATCACGCCCTTGCTGCCTCTCTCTCTGAACGCCTCCGTCATCACGCGTATCGCCTCTATGGCGGTGTTGTCATGTGCGTTCGTGCTGACGAGGTTCTTCAGCGACCCGTATTCGGTCACGATGTCAGCCAGGGCTTGCAGAAAGCCATTCATCGTGCGGTTGGTGTAGAGCCGGTAGAAGCAGGCGTCGTCGTCGGGCACGACATCGGCGTATGCCCTGTCTTCTATCCATCGGCGGATGATGCCGTCGTGGGGCAGAGTGGCGCAGGTCTGCAGGCTGTAGTCGCGGGCGTGGCACAGCAGACGGTCAATCTTCGGCAGAAACTGCTTGCGGCTGCCGTAGCTCAGTGCCGCCGCCATGAACGCAAGGAGTTCCTTGTCAGAATCTCCCTCCACCTGGTGCATGAACCAGGAGGGGTCTCCGACAAGGAACTCCTTTGTCTCGTATCTCGCGGCGAGGCTGCGGAGATACGTATGCAGGTCAGTCATTTCTTTGTTCAGCATGAATCAGAGAATGCTCTTCACAGTCTCCAGCATACCCTTGCTCTGGATGTCGTTCAGGAAGCCCTCAACCATATCAGTGAGCCCCGGTATGGCGTTGAGGTCGCCGTGCTCGCCCCAGATCCAGTCTGCTGCCAGTACGCCCTCAGCCACTTTGCGTGTGTCGCCTGTAGCCCACAGCTCGGTGAGGAGGTCCATAATCTTCTGGTCGTCGTTAGGCTGTATCGGTGCGCCGTCGGCACGTGTGCCGCCCTTGTAGTATGTGATGATTGCGGCGAGACCGAGCACGAGGCCCTTTGGCAGCTCGCCCTTGCGCTCGAGATAAACCTTCACTCCCGGCAGGTCGCGTGCCTGGAACTTCGGGAAAGAGTTGAGCATGATAGACGTCACCTGATGATCTACATACGGGTTGTCGAAACGCTCCAGCACGTCGGCAGCAAACTGCTGCAGCTCTTCCATCGGCAGGTTGAGCGTCTGCATCAGCTCGTCATACTGCACCTTCTTGATATACGGACCGACAACAGGGTCGTGAAGTGCGTCGCGCACGATGTTGATGCCTGAGAGATAGGCGACAGGCGAGAGCACGGTGTGCGGGCCGTTGAGCAGCGTTACCTTACGCTCGTGGTACGGAGCCTCGGATTCGGCTATCAGCACATGCAGGCCGGCTTTCTCTGCCGGGAACTCGGCACGGAGCTCCTCCACCGTCATGTTCTCCGGACGCTCAATCACCCACAGGTGGAAAATCTCTGCCTGCACGACGAGGTTGTCCTTGTAGCCGATCTTCTCCTGAATCTCGGCGATGTCCTTGCGCGGGAAGCCCGGCACGATACGGTCAACGAGGGTGGCGCATACATAGTTGTATTTCTCAACCCACTCCTTGAAGCCGGCATAGTCGGCGCCGAAGTCGTCCTTCCACAGCTCGACATATTTGTTTATGCAGTCTTTCAGATGATGTCCGTTCAGGAAGATAAGCTCGCATGGCATGATGATGAAGCCCTTCTTCGGGTCGCCGTTGAATGTCTTGTATCTGCGGAAGAGCAGCTGCACGAGTTTGCCCGGATATGACGATGCGGGAGCGTCGCTGAACTTGCACGCCGGGTCGAAGGCGATGCCGGCCTCAGTGGTGTTCGAGATGATGAAACGCATCTCCGGCTGCTCGGCAAGAGCCATGAAAGCCCAGTTCTGTGCGTATGGGTCGATGCCGCGGCTGATGACATCGATACGTGTCAGTTCGTTCACCGGCTCGCCGTTCTGTCTGCCCTGCAGATTCACGTGATAGAGGCAGTCCTGGCCGTTCAGCCATTGAACCATGCCGCGGTCGATAGGCTGTACTACTACTACCGAGCCGTTGAAATTTGTCTTCTGGTTTGTATTGTAGATAATCCAGTCAACGAAAGCGCGAAGGAAGTTGCCTTCTCCAAACTGGATAATCTTCTCAGGAGCTGTGCTCTTCGGAGCTGTCAGCCTGTTCAGTGATTTTAGTTGTGACATAATATTAAATTTAGATTTCGTGTTATGTATATCCTTGATATTTTGGTTAGTTGTCAGTCTTGATTTCTTTATCAATGCAAAATTACATTTTTTTCTCCGAACACACCCCCTGCTCACCTCATATCCCACTTGATTTATGATAATTTAACGTATGGTAAGCTTCTCCACGATGACGTATTGCGTCGTCCAAATTAATTGTTTATCTGCAATTTCCAATAAAATAAATTAAATTAATGGTATTTTCCAATGGTGATATTGGAATTCCAATGGAAAGTGGTTAATAATTAAGAAACGAACGACAACAGAGACAACGTCATAGATTAAAGTTGACAAGTAAAATGCTATGTTATCTCAAAACTCACTACTCGTGTACTATCAACTCGTCAACTCGTCAACTATGACTATAAATGTTGTCCCCATTGTATTGTCACTTGTGACATTAGAGTTAAACATTATATGTAACAGATGTTCTTCCCGTTGTCCCTGTTGTCGTGAAAACCCCGTCAACTCGTCAATGGAAAGCATGTCGAAGACAAACTTGAATTTTTTACATTATGATATTGGTGAACACCTGTTGTGAGAAAAGGTGTCTTTTTACTTACACAGAAATTGTCAGTTCCACTGCCTTTGACGCAAAAGGCACTGATTTGCGGTGCAAAAGGTTATGAATGGTGGTGCAAAAGGCACTGAAAGGTGGTGTCGGAAACAGTATGTCGTGGTCGTATGGTAGCAGTCAAAAGTTCGTATGGTAGCAGTCGAAAATTCGTATGGCAGCTCCGAGTGTTTTCTGTCCCGGAACTGGTTGCTGTCCGTTGGTTCATCGCCCATGTTCTTCCCGTTGTCGTTGTTGTCTCTGTTGTCGTAAAAATAACGTCCACTTGTTTGCTGGCAGCATTTCACAGACAGGCGATACTTAAAATACCTTAATTCCGCAACACTATAATTTAACTTTATTTATAAGTTCCTGAGCAACAAAAAGTTGCCCAGGATTTTGCCATGTCAGAATTTTCACTTAT
>SFIS01000075.1 GCA_004555245.1 Bacteroidales bacterium | reverse complement strand
CCGGTTTTGTTGTTAAGAGCTTGCTCTTATAAGACAAAAGCGGAAGGCTGGCACCAGGGCAACGCCCCCATACTCTTCAAGGGGTGGATTTCGGTTTTTTTCAATCCATACAACCAATCCCCCGCTTGATGGTTTTAGAAGACAACAAAGACAACAATAACAACATTCTCAGTTGCAGAAGTAATCCCGTTGTCTGTGTTGTATGTCACTTTGTGACATCCCCAGTTGCCCCGTTCTTCCCGTTGTCATAGTTGTCTGTGTTGTCGTTTAAAAATCCATAATTAAAAAAGTACGAAGCCCCCGTTGTCGTCTAAAACACCGCTTCCTCCACAAAAAATCAAAAAAACGTTAAAACTTCTGTCCAATCTCAAAATTTCTTCGTATATTTGCACGTAGTTTGTGCCTCCACGCAGGCAACCTTCTACATCTATTTATTGGCGACATCACAATATCGTGCATTTTCTGACATCTGATGCCCGCCCACATACCTTATCAAGCCAACTCGAAAATCAATGAAACACATACGTAACTTCTGTATCATAGCTCATATCGACCACGGCAAGAGCACACTCGCCGACCGCCTCCTCGAATACACCGACACCATCAAGGTGACAGAGGGACAGATGCTCGACGACATGGACCTCGAGAAAGAACGCGGCATCACCATCAAGAGCCATGCCATACAGATGGAGTATATATATAATAAGGAGAAATACATCCTCAACCTCATCGACACCCCAGGACACGTCGATTTCTCATACGAAGTCAGCCGCTCCATCGCCGCCTGCGAAGGCGCGCTGCTCGTCGTCGATGCCACACAGGGCGTACAGGCGCAGACAATCTCCAACCTCTACATGGCAATCGACCACAACCTCGAAATCATCCCCGTCATCAACAAGATTGACATGCCCTCAGCCATGCCCGACGAGGTGGAAGACGAAATCATCGAACTCATCGGCTGCCGGCGCGAAGACATCCTCCGCGCATCGGGAAAGACAGGCGAGGGAGTGAAGGAAGTCCTCGATGCCGTCGTCGAACGCATACCACACCCCGTGGGAGACAACGACGCACCCCTGCAGGCCCTCATCTTCGATTCCGTCTTCAACTCCTTCCGCGGCATCATAGCATATTTTAAAATCGAGAACGGCTCTGTCAGGAAAGGCGACAAAGTCAAGTTCTTCAACACCGGCATGGAATACGACGCCGACGAAGTCGGAGTGCTGAAGATGGACATGCTGCCGAGACAGCAGCTCAACACCGGAGAGGTGGGCTATATCATCAGCGGCATAAAGAACGCCAAGGAGGTGCAGGTCGGCGACACCATCACACACGTCGCCAGACCGTGCGCAGAAGCCATCTCCGGCTTCCAGGAAGTCAAGTCCATGGTCTTCGCCGGCGTCTATCCCATCGACCCCACAGACTACGAGAACCTGCGCGCCTCGCTCGAGAAACTCCAGCTCAACGACGCCTCGCTTACCTTCTCCCCCGAATCGTCCGTAGCCCTCGGCTTCGGCTTCCGCTGCGGCTTCCTCGGCCTCCTACACATGGAGATCGTGCAGGAACGCCTCGACCGCGAGTTCAACATGGACGTCATCACCACCGTGCCCAACGTCTCCTATCTCGTCTTCGACAAACACGGCGATTCAAAAGAGGTACACAACCCCTCCGGGCTCCCCGACCTCATGTCCATCGACCATATCGAAGAACCCTACATCCACGCCACCATCATCACCGACACGGCGTACATCGGACCCATCATGACACTCTGCCTCGACAAACGCGGAGAGCTCCTCAAGCAGGAGTATATCTCCGGCAACCGCGTCGAGATACATTTCAGCCTCCCCCTCGGAGAGATAGTCATCGACTTCTACGACAAACTCAAGTCCATATCAAAGGGATACGCATCCTTCGACTACCACATCGACGGCTTCCGGCCCTCAAAACTCGCAAAGCTCGACATCCTCCTCAACGGCGAGAGCGTCGATGCTCTCTCCGCACTCACACACGTCGATAACGCCGTCACCCTCGGACGGCGTATGTGCGAGAAACTGAAGGAACTCATACCCCGGCAGCAGTTCGACATCGCCATACAGGCCGCCATCGGGGCGAAAATCGTGGCGCGCGAGACAATAAAATGCGTGCGGAAGGACGTGACGGCAAAATGCTACGGAGGAGACGTCAGCCGAAAACGCAAACTCCTCGAGAAACAGAAGAAAGGAAAGAAACGCATGAAGCAGATCGGCAACGTCGAAGTGCCGCAGAAAGCATTCCTCGCAGTGCTGAAACTCGATTAGTATCATTTATCATCATAAGAGGTTAGTAACTATGAAACAGCCCTCCATTTCCACACGCGACATCGCGCGGGAGTTAGCCCGTAAATACAGTACCATGACCCACGACGAACTCGACGCCCTGGAGAATATCCTCGTGCCCATGACTTTCCCCAAAGGAAAGAAGATAATATCGGTCGGAGAGGTCTGCAAAAACATCTATTACATACACGCCGGACTGATACGACAGTATTACATGAAGAACAACAAAGAGGTCACCGAACACCTCGGGACAGACGGAAGCATCTTCATGAGCATACAGAGCCTCTTCGAGGAAATACCGACACAGCAGGAAATCGTCGCCCTCGAGAACACCTACGTCTTCGCACTGCCGAAGAAAACTCTCGAACACGTCGCCCTCCACTCAAACAACATACAGATTCTCTACCGCAAAATCCTCGAAGAGTCACTCATCCTCTCGCAGGTCCACGCCGACCTCGTGCGCTTCGAGACAGCACACGACCGCTACGTGCGCTTCTGCAAACTCATGCCGCAGGTGGCGCTCCGCGCACCCCTCGTATATATCGCGTCCTATCTGCAGATGACGCCGGAGACACTCTCGCGCGTCCGCGCACAACCTATGTAACAACACTCTTCCCCCGACAGACACTATGGTAAAGCATATCATTCTCTGGACACTCAACCCCGAGCTGTCCGAACAGGAAAAAGAAACCGTGAAACAGGGCATCAAAGAGGGACTGGAGAGCCTGAAAGGCGTCGTCCCCGGGCTCCTCGACATCACCGTCAACATCTCCCGCCGCCTCCCCTCGTCCAACTGCGACGTCATGCTCGACAGCACTCTCGCCTCTCCCGCCGCACTGCAGGCCTACGCCACCCACCCCGCCCACGTCGCCGTAGCCGACACCAAGGTACGCCCCTACACCGTCCAGCGCACCTGCCTCGACTACGAATGCTGACACCTCCCTCATCCCCCTCCCCCTCATGTTTTTCACGACAACATCCCCCGTTGTCTGTGTTGTCTGTGTTGTCGTTTAAAGAACCTGTATATTTGTCGCCCCGCTTGATGGTTTTAGAAGACAACAGAGACAACAATAACAACAGGAAGAACGGGCGCAACATGGAATGTCACGAAGTGACATACAACAAAGACAACAAAGATTACCTTTTCTATTACGGTTGTCCCCGTTGTCTGTATTGTCTGTGTTGTCGTTTAAAAAAACTGTATATTTGTCGTCCCCCTCACGTTTTAGAAGACAACAAAGACAACGATAACAACAGGAAGAACGGGCGCAACATAGAATGTCACGAAGTGACATAAAACAAAGACAACTGAAATTACCTCTGCTTGTTACGGATTTCAGCGCATCAGTTTTTACGACAACATCCCCCGTTGTCCCCGTTGTCTGTGTTGTCGTTTAAAAAATCCGTAATCTCAGTGTAGTCTGTCTCAAGCGTCGGTCAGCCTGGAAGGCTGTACTAAGCGAGATTTGTCCTTGGACCCACTGACCGTAGGGAGGTAATGCGTCCGTAACCCGGGACAAAGTCCCGGGGTTAGGTACATGGGAGAGAACTGTCTGTAAGACAGTACCTTGCTATAGGTGTAGTCTGATACGAGGTACTGCCTTACAGGCAGCTGTTCAGTACAGTAATACCGAGGGCTTCGCCCTCGTGTTCTTCTCCTTCGGGTCAGATCGCAAGCGAATCCGACCGCTTCGCTTAGTATAGCCTTCCAGGCTATTGACCAGCACGCGCTGTAAGCGCAGAAGAACATAGCCCAGGGTAGAGCGCAGCGGCACCCTGGGTGTAATTGGGCAATGTCCATGCGCGCTGTAAGCGCAAAAGCGTTAAATATCCAGCTGTTATCTACGCTTTTGCACTTTCAGCGCGACCAACACCTACATGAAATAACCCAGGGTGTCGCTTCGCTTTACCCTGGGCTATGCGCAGGTTGCCCCTTCGGGGCGACAATTACAAACATGAGCTTCAGAATTAGGATATTCAATTTTTGCACATCAAACTGTACACCCTAAATAACAACAAAGACAACAACAACAACTTCTCTATTGCAGAAGTAATCCCGTTGTCTGTGTTGTATGTCACCTCGTGACATCCGCAGTTGCGCCCGTTCTTCATGTTGTTTCTGTTGTCTGTGTTGTCGTTTAAAAATTCCCTAATCTCTGTGTTGTCGTTTAAAAAATCCATAATGTCCTTGTTGTCGTTTACAAAATCCACACCCATGAAGTTCCTTGTCATCTCCTTCTTCCTCGTCGCCCTACTCCTGACAATCGTCCCGCACGTCGCCTATCTCATAGCGAGGGCGGTGGGCAGCGTCACAGACACACACGTCCGCTACCGGCCCTTCGCCTTCGCCAACATCATCGCCGTCGCCCTCTGGGCCCTCGTCATCGCCTACGGCTATTACTTCGGACGCTTCAGACACGAGGTGAGACAGGTGGAGATGGAGTTCGACAACCTCCCGCCCGCCTTCGACGGCATACGCCTCGTACATATCTCCGACATACACCTCGACAGCTGGACAGGACACGAAGCCGTCCTCGACACCATCGTCTCACACATCAACAGCCTCAACCCCGACATCATCTGCTTCACCGGCGACCTCGTCTCCATCCGGGCGGAAGAGCTGCAGCGCTTCCGGCATATCCTCACACGCCTCCACACACGCCCCGGAGGCTACGGCATCTTCTCCATCCTCGGCAACCACGACTATATGCCCTATGCCTACAAGGACAACCCGCGGCAGCGAAGCGCCGACCGCCGCCAGCTCGTCGCCTTCGAGCAGGACACCCTCGGATGGCACCTCCTCATGAACCACCGCGCCGTACTACGCCGCGGCGACGACCATATCACCGTCATCGGATGCGAGAACCAGAGCGTCGGCTTCCACTCCGTCATACGACGCGGCAACCTGCGCAAGGCGATGGGAGACAACCCCGGCATCTTCTCCATCCTCCTCACCCACGACCCTACGCAATGGCGTAAGGAGGTGGTGGGGAAGACCGCCATACCCCTCACGCTCGCCGGACACACCCACGCCATGCAGTTCCGCGTATGCGGCATCACACCCGTCAAACTCGTATATCCCGAGTGTGACGGCCTATACACCGAAGGCCCCCAGCGCCTATACGTCAACATCGGTCTCGGAGGCACGATGCCGTGGAGGGTAGGGGCGACACCAGAGATCACCCTCATCACACTGAGAAGAAAAACCCCCTGATTATTTTAGAAGACAATTCTTGATAAAGACAAAAAACGCCTGATTATTTTAGAAGACAACAGAGACAACAGAAACAACAGGAAGAACTGGCGCAACGTAGGATGTCACGAAGTGACATACAACAAAGCCCCCGCACGTTTTAGAAGACAACAGAGACAACAATAACAACAGGAAGAACGGGCGCAACTGCGGGATGTCACGAAGTGACATACAACACAGACAACAAAGATTACCTCTGCTTGTTATGGATTTCAGCGCATCAGTTTTTACGACAACATTCCCCGTCGGTCAGCCTGTAAGGCTGTACTAAGCGAGATTTGTCCTTGGACCCACTGACCGTAGGGAGGTAATGCGGTCGTAACCCGGGACAAAGTCCCGGGGTTAGGTGGATGGGGAGAACTGTCTGAAAGACAGTACCTTGCTATATACGTAGTCTGATACGAGGTACTGCCATTACCTCCCGTTGGTCAGTGACCGTTGGTTCCAGGCAGCTGTTCAGCACAGTAATACCGAGGGCTTCGCCCTCGTGTTCTTCTCCTTCGGGTCAGATCGCAAGCGAATCCGACCGCATTACCTCCCTACGGTCAGTGGGTCCAAGGACAAATCTCGCTTAGTATAGCCCTCCAGGCTATCCTCCTTTATTTCTTTATTAACAATAATTCCGGGTGCTCAAGTTCCTCCACTAACTTGTCAACCATCGTGCAAGGCTTATGGGTTGCATAGTCGGTGCCAGTGTATAATGCACGTAGCTGCTGGGCAAAGCGCTTGGCCAGATTCTCGCGGCCATACTGCTGGAGTAGGCTGTATATATCAGGGTTGCCTTTCCGATACTTAAAAGTCTCGTCACCCATTCTGTTTCTAAAAGATTCTTCGAGTTTCTCAATATAGGCAGAGCGGCTGATGCCTGTATCAAGGTATTCAAAGTGCAGGTAGTACCATAGTTCAAAGGCTTCGTTCGTCCAAGCACTGTGGAAGCCCAACTTATGGGCTCTTTTGATGGCTTCGTTGAAGTCTTCAAAGTCATCCTTATCAAAAACGACCCACACGCGGTCAAAAGTCATGGCATTCTTCCGCTCCAGTTCCGTTTTTATTTCCTGCGTTCTATCCACCAGAGCAACTGTTGCCCGGCCCTCGCCCTCAATTGTCACCTCGCGAACGGCTGAGATGAAATTATTGATAAGAGCCTCGAAGTAGTGCGGCTCTGTCTTCTTACCTTCACAGACTATGAGGAAACGCACCAGTTTTTCGCGGATGTTCTCCTTGCGTTTCTTGGCAGCCTTGGCTTCTTTACGTTCCCGCCTCACCTTTGCGATTTCTTCTTTTCTCGAATATCCCATAGCACCACTTTATTTTCCAATGAAAGGTATGGCACCATAGCGGCCACGAATATAGTCGCGCTTGATGTCACGGTCGTTGCGCACTTTTTTCCCGTCCTCGTCCTTGAACTCCACAAGCGAGTAGATGTCAGTAGACTCAACCTTGTCCTTCTCTGCAAACCAAATCTGATCACGACGAATAATCTCCAAATCAAGCAGATTGGTATCGTGGGTGGCGAAAATCAGCTGTGCTCCGTGTCTATTCTTCTCTGGATCCATGAACAGAAGTACGATGTTGCGCGTCAGCAGTGGGTGAAGCTTGGCATCCAGTTCATCGACAATCAGTGTCTTGCCCTCATTCAGCGTATCGAATATTGGGCCGGAAATCTCTATCACTTTCTTCGTCCCCTCTGACTCCATCTGGTTCTTGTGGAAATTGCGCTCGCCGATTACCAGCCCTTTTTCGTCATATACATTATGAGTGGTTGTCGGCTCGACTACATTCCCTGTCGCCAAGTCCTTCTCCAACTGTGACCTTAACGACCTTGGGGCACTGTCTAATGCCTCTTTTGGAATATCAACCTTCTTGACAGAAAAACGGGTAAAGCCCAGTTGCAGGTTCTTGAAGAACTCCTGTGCCTGGTCAGCTCCATTCAGATGTTCCAAAAACATTCTGAGCGTAAATGCCTCGTAGCCTTCGCTGTCGATTCCAGAAAGTACATTGCATTCTCCAAACCAGCCCAATATGGAATTGGACTTCTCGCCCTTCAGCTGAGCTACAAGCGACAGGAAGAGGCGATTTGAGTTTGTCAAGTCTTCCTTTCCCTGACCCTCTATAAATCTTTTAGGAGATACCTCTATAATATCTCGTGAACGCACGAAGAGCTCGTACTCTTTCTCTCCAAACCGTTTCTCGTATAGCCACTCTGAGATAATGTCAGTTTTGTTGTATTCGAAGCCATAGCGATAAAGCACCTCTGCATTAATGAATTGTATCTCAAATAATGTTGGTTGGGAATCAGAGCTTTCATCCAATGCAAAAGGATCATAGGGTAGTGCATCACCTTCATTAAGCCTGACAGAACGCCTAACCATACTACGCATAGTAGATATGGCCTGAATCAAGTTACTCTTGCCCCCCGAGTTGGCACCATACAAGACTGCCAACGGAAGCAAACTATACTTACCTTCGCTGATTACAGACTCTTTATGCTCCTTTATGGAACTTGCCTCCATACTAAAGGTTCGTTCCTGTTTGAAAGAGCGATAATTCTTAACTGTGAAATTTACTAACATATCTCAATATTTTTGTGCAAAGATACAATTAATTTTCGATGTAGAATACATAATATGAGAAAAAATCTCAAAAATCGAGCGTGTTTAACAAAATTTCGGTTTTATAAGGTTTGAAAATGCGAAAATGTATATTATTATTTTAGAAGACAACAGAGACAACGATAACAACAGAGACAACATTCTCTATTGCAGAAGTAATCTCTGTTGTCTTTGTTGTATGTCACTTCGTGACATCCGCAGTTGCGCCCGTTCTTCCCGTTGTTTCTGTTGTCTGTGTTGTCGTCGTCGGTCAGCCTGTAAGGCTGTACTAAGCGAGATTTGTCCTTGGACCCACTGACCGTAGGGAGGTAATGCGGTCGTAACCCGGGACAAAGTCCCGGGGGTTAGGTGAATGGGGAGAACTGTCTGAAAGACAGTACCTTGCTATATGCACAGCCTGACGCATTCTCTGATACGAGGTACTGCCTTACAGGCAGCTGTTCAGCACAGTAATACCGAGGGCTTCGCCCTCGGTTACGACCGCTTCGCTTAGTATAGCCCTCCAGGCTATCCCCCCTCACGTTTTACGACAACAATATCAACAATAACAACATTCTCTGTTGCAGAAGTAATCTCCGTTGTCTGTGTTGTATGTCACTTCGTGACATTCGCAGTTGCGTCCGTTCTTCCCGTTGTCATTGTTGTCTCTGTTGTCGTTTAAAAATCCGTGATATGTTGTCGTTTAAAACAGTACGAGGATACCAGTTTTCTGTTGGAGATATTACAAAATACACGACGATTAAGTTAACATATACAAAATACCCACTTCGTTTATTAATAAATGTTTACGATGTTTTTCCCTTTCCCTAATAAATTATAATTTTGTAAACGATTAACGAACGGCTGAAAAGTCATTCATTGAAAACTGCTATTAGGTTTATTTCCTGTATATATATAATAAGGTGAAATCTCAGAGCAGCTGCAACATGCAACTCACATGACATGACATCAAGCGGACGGCATACGCACATACTGCCGCGATGCCCCATACAGGATAATACAACCTCTATATCAGGCTCCCCGTCATCCCGCAAGGGGAGAATACGCCTTAAAGGACAATATTACAAACTATATTTAACTAACACAACAAAGATGCAAACATTTTTACACTACAGGTGGAGAGTGCCCTCTACCCTCCACCGCCTACACCTCAGGAGAATCATACCCCTCCTGCTACTTGCACTGTGTGTGACTGGGGCGAAGGCTGCTGACGTTCCTACCTCATGGAAAGACGTTAAATTTAATGAAAACATCCGCTATTCGCAGTGGGTGATTAACTCGCGTATCAGTGATTTCTATGCAAACAAGACTCAGCGAGGCTTCAAAACCTTCGACAAAGGCGGAAACTGGATAAGTGACCCAAAAGGCGAACAGGCATTTGACTATGTCCCGGGACTTGTAGCAAAGGCTGTTCTCGAGGCTTACGCAAACTACAGCACCTTCGATTGGTCCAAGCCCTGGTTCTATTCTGTCATGAACTATGCCAAGGATAAAACATACACCCTTGTAGCAAAATCAGGAGTTACGGATTTCTCGAAGATTACTCTTGACAATATGAATGCCTGCAAGATGTATTTCCCGCTAATGAAAGATGATGCATTATCTACTGATGCAAAGAGTATAGGCGAGACTGCCATTACCAATGTCTTGAAAGACATGAACAAATATAATGAGGTATATGTCATTGGTGATGGTAGTGCGTCTGGCGTTAAAAGCTCAACCAACGCAACAGTAAGATCAATGTTTGGCGGATGGTTCCACAAACCTTCTTATAAAGACCAGATGTGGTGTGACGGACTGTATATGGGTGCCGCTCTCCTTGCACAGATTGTCAATTATAAGAACAGCACTAAAAACGTTGACGGAACAAGTGACTGGAACTTGATTACCAAGCAGTTCACAATATCTTGGAATCAACTCTATAATTCAGAAAAAGGCTTGCTCTATCACGCCTTTACTGCTAATCCTAAAGACGAAGCTTCATCTAAATGGGCTGGCATCTCAAACACAGAAGGCGCAAAAGTATATCACTCCGCAGCATTCTGGGGACGTGCCATGGGCTGGTATTTCCTCGCCCTCGTTGATGTGCTGGAGCAGATGCCTTCGAATAACTCAAACCGCGCGACACTCATAGACTATCTTCAAAAACTTGCAGCAGGACTGGCAAAATATCAGGATGGTACTTCAGGTTGCTGGTATCAGGTTGTTGACGAGAAAGACCAGCCCTTGTCAGGCAACTATCTTGAATCATCCTGCACATCATTGTTCGCTGCCGCATATCTCAAGGCGGTACGTCTCAACTTGCTATCTACTAATGGAACTTACAATTATGAGACCATCGGCAAGAAAGCTTTCGAGGGTGCTGTGGCTGAGTTCATGAAATATGACACGTTCGACCCTACTGGTACAACAGTACAGCTTGTTCACAACTGTGCTTCTGCCGGACTTGGTGGTTCAAGTAACCGCTCTGGCTCACGCGAATATTATATTACTGGCACTGATGTAGGTCAGACTAACACCTACACCGAAGGCAAGGTGATGGGTGCATTCATCATGGCGGCTACAGAGTATGAGATTGCCAACAAGAAAGACATCCGTTTCTCTTACGACCTCGCTCCTTCATACACCCTCGCACAGGGTAAATCTATCAAAGCCGAAGCTCTCGGCAGCGGAACTATCACTTACCAGTGGTGTAAGTCTGATGGCTCAGAAGTATCTGGTGCCACATCCGAAACATTCACTCCTGCAGAATCCGGCTCGTATTATTGCAAAGCCACAAGCGGCAGCACTACAATACAGACAAGCCCGACTGCGGTGACGGTGAGCGGAACAAGCAATGAGATTGATGGAAGTGGGGCTGGAGAAAGTGTTATTGCAACATTCGAGAATGCTACTGCTACAACTTGGAATGCTAAAGACGACAATGGATTTAGCATTAGTGGGGTAAGCATTAAAAACACTAGTACCTACGTTAAGATGGAAGCAAACACAACATTAACTATGAAAATTCCATCAGGTTATACAGTAACAGGACTAAAAATTAATGCACTTTGCACATCTGGTAACACAAATTCAGTGTTGAGTTTTAATAATGGAGAAACAAATGTAGGAACTGTTACTATAAATTATGGAAGTAAATTAGGCGATTACAACTGCACCTTTAGCAATAATGTTATAGGTCAAGCAACCATTACAATAAAAAACGGTACAAAAGAAGTTAACATTAATACCATCGAGGTTCTTGGTTATCAAGGCACCCCCTCTTCTCTTTCCATCACCACCCAGCCTGTTGGTGCAACGTATGATTACGGTGTAAGTAAAGAAGATGTTACTGATCTCAGTGTCACTGCTGAAAAATCAGGCATAGAAGGAGATATCTCATATCAGTGGTATAGCAATACGACTAACAGCAATACAAACGGAACGCCTATAAACGGTGCGACATCCGCATCTTACAAACCCGTTGTTACAACTGCCGGCACTACATATTATTATTGTGTAGTATCCGCAGGTGGCAATACTGTCACATCTAATGCGGTTGCTGTGGCTGTGCTGAATCCAAGTGATTTGAAAACTACTGATGCCTATGGATATGCCGGCAACGCATGGACACCGGCTGCCAACGGAACGATTGATGTCAGCAAACTTGTCTCGTCATCTTCTAAGGGCGCATATAGCATCACGTCAGGAACTGACTTTGCTACAATTAATGGCACTACCATCACTGCAAAGCAGTCCGGCACTTTCACTCTTTCGCAGGCTGCTGACGACAAATATAAAGAAGGAAACAGAGTAATCACAGTACGTATTGGTGAGAACGTAACGAGCAATAACACTAATACATATAGCTTCACTGCTCAGACAGATGTCAGCGACGGAATGACAATAGCATGTAAGGACATCACCATGACATTCGGCAATGATGGCTTCTGGAGCCAGCCTTCTGCCGATCGCTATACAAATGGACAGCGGAATCCTATTTATCCAGAATCTGGCTCAGATGCTTATATTCCAACAGCAGGAACGTATTACAAGTTTACACCGACAAAACCAGGTCAATTGGCTGTCAATATAAATCTTGGCACAAAAGTAATTGAAGGAAGCGATTATCTCCGTCCCCTGTTTGTTTCAGAAAATGGAACTCTGATTTCCGCTAAACTTGATGACAATACCCAGGTGGGTAAAGGTGAAACACCTGAACACGTAAAATATACTGGCAATGTGACATTTGATGTAAAAAAAGGTATAGACTATTACATCTTTGTCAATAGCTCAAAAGTTGGTTTCAAGAGTTTCACATTTACACCTGCCACTACCTACACCATAACCTACAACATGAACGGTCATGGCACTCAGATTGAAGAAGTCACTGATGTCAATACATTGCCAGAGACGTTGCCAACACCTACAGCTGATGGTTATACTTTTGTAGGCTGGTACACAAATGCAGAATTGACGCAGGAGGCAACAGCTGGTGCTACGCTCACTTCTGATGTTACCCTCTATGCGAAGTGGACACCAATAACAGACCTCTTCACGCTCACGGGTGTAACATCTACTACTGTCAGTGTAAATTCTCAGACAACTGTTGCGGTGACGGGTAACTACGCGACCATCACCGGTGGCTCTGCTGCCCTTTACAATGGTCACTCCTCAGCAAAGGATATGATTCTCAACAGTCAGATTAACCTTAACGGCAGCGGCTCAAGCTACCTTAAAATAACGCTTGACAACACCCTGAAGGCTGGTGATGAGATTATTATCAACCCTGCAACGTCTTCTTTCAAACTGTCAGACAAAACCTCTAACAGTGATGCCGTATCTTTCACTGGCAGCTATGTCATAAAAGAAGGTGATGCTGTGGTGGGAAAGAATGTCATTTACTTATACAAAGGAAGCAACTCCCTAATTGAAGACATCAATATCACACGCTACTATCCCGAGAGCGACTCTCGTGCCACATTTACGTATAATGGTGCGGAAATAGCCTTCTCTGAGGAGAATGCAGGTGACAAATCGGCTTACACCACTACACTGGAGATTGGAGCAAGCAAGAAAGGAGAGTCCATCACCATAACTCCGAAAACGAAGGTGGTTGGAGCTACAATAAAACAGGGTGAATCAACTGTTAGCGGAAACATTTCAATCACCGTTCCTTCTACAATCGGGCAGACAACGACATCTACATACACCGTGACATCAAAGGATGGCACATCGACTACAAAGTATGAGATAAACGTGACATTGGTGAAGGAAAATGTCGTGCTCGTGTTTGCCGATTCTGACGGCAAAACAGAATGGACATGGGATAAAACCACTAATCCAGAGAAACCGAAATTCACCCAGCCTACATTGAAGGCTTATCTCGCAGAAACTTACGGTAAAGAGGATGTCACTCCAACAGAGGTAACCATAAATTCAAACATCACGTATTTGAGTGACGTAACGGATGTGGCAACAGTTGTCGAGACGACAGGCGTAATCACAATCAAATCCGATGCAAACGGCGGTGCGAAGATTTATGCTATTCTGAAGGACCATCCTGACTATAATGATGCTCAGACATTCTTCAATATTCTCGTCAAGCAGGGCTACTCATACAGCGTGGCTGGTGATGCAGCGATTGCCAACGGTCCGGATTTGAACGAATCTGTTTATATTATGAACGGTGAAACCAAACTTGTCAAGATGACCTTCGGCGGATGGAAATGGAAAACATTTAAAGAAAAGGAAGATAATCCCAAATTAATATCTACGTATGAAGTCAATGGCTCGACAAGAAAAGACGGGTGGAATATGCCAACAACATCAGATGAATCGGATATAGCTTCTATCGACGGCTATAAGACATATATCTCTGGTTATTCAGACGCTGTAGATGAATCGAAAAAGAAATCAGACGATGCAATCTACGGCTCCACACGTTATGGATGGTTCAAGCCTGCAGAAAAACGCAGCGATGGTTATCTTGAGACATATCCTTACACCTTGCCTGTACGCGGTGCGTACATGACCTTTGAGCCTACACAGAACGGCAAGCTCACTGTATATATACTGCAGAACGGCGCATGGAACACCAACCGCTCCGGAGAGTATCAAGGCATAAACTTCAATGACGGGGAAATAGTTGCCGGCGAGTTCCGTCCCCACTCTTTCTATATCTGCAACCAGCGTGGTCTGAATGTCGATCAGTTCTCACCCAAGTCATTCACCTACACGACAAAGCAGAAGGTACAGAGTGACTACTATTGTGACTTAACAAAGAATACAGACGACCCGAAAAATATCGCTTCGTGGAAAGAGTTTAAGGATTATATGAGCGATAAAGAGAAACAGGCGGTAGCGGCAAAGTGGAAGAGTGGTATCAACGACGCTCAGGAAATTGTGCAGCTCGACAACGGTTCTTACCTTGCCATCCAGAAGGGTATCGTGAAATATACCTTCTTCGTGACAGCGAACGAGACATACTATCTCTTCTCTAACTTCTCAAAGCTCGGCTTCTGTGGCGCTAACTTCGTGCCGTCAGAGACTGTCAATCCTGAGAATGATGACGAACATAAGATTACGCTGAGTGACGAAACCGCTTATCCGAAGCCTGTAAAGGTAACAGGTGATACAGATGAGGACAAGAATAAATATGCTTGGAAGTTTGGTAATGAAATAAAGGGCTACGTTAAAGGCTTCACAATCCCTCTCTTTAATAGCATCACCCTCAATCGCACCTTCAAGAAAGGCCAGTGGACGACGCTGACGTTGCCGTTCAACCTCACACAGACGGAGGTGGAGCAGATATTCGGTAAGGATACACAGATTCTTGTCTTCCAGGATGCTCAAACAGAGGGTACGAAGCTGCACATCAAGTTCTTCTATCACGAGATTCAGAACATCCTGCCTGGCTATCCGTATCTCATCAATCCGACACTCGTTGGCGCTGATGGCACTGCCATGACTACGAAGGAGACATCAACAGACCAGGCACCGACATATACGATTGACGGAAACGGAAACCTCACCAGCTTCACCGTCTATGACAAGGCTATCAACCCGAATATCGAACAGCATGAGTTCACTGCTATTAAAGACAAGAACTATGTAGCCAAGGGAACGCCGGATTATTGCACGCAAGCCTTGTCTGGAGTAGAAGGTGGTTTCTGTAAGCAATATGAAGAAGGCGACCTCTTCATCAGCGAAGGCAACGGCAAGCTGTATATCTCTAAGGGCTCGTCGTACGGCAAGGGCTACCGGTCGTACATAGACGGTCCGGCATCGTCTGCAACAAAGACGCTGTCATTGACATTCTCCGGCGTTGAGGACGGTGAGGACGACGGCACGACGACAGAGATCAGCGTAGCAGAGCTTGCGGATGATGTCATCGAGGCATTCGGCATCAAAGGGGTGTATAACCTCAACGGTCAGAAGGTGGCGGAAACGACACGCAACCTCCCCGCTGGCATCTATGTAGTGAACGGCAGAAAGGTCGTGGTTAAGTAAACTTGTAAAACTGATATGATTATGAAAATGAAATATATCAAGCCCGTCATCCTCTGCTGCTATGACATCGACATGTCAATAATTGCAGCGACAGCAGATGTGAAGAATGGTAAGACTGATGACTCTGATGCTATAGTTGATAAAATTGATACTGGAGGTTCTACTGAAGATGTTCCCGATCACACCAAAGGCACATCCTGGAACTTGTGGGAGGACGAGGAGTAATCCTTCTATTGAATCCTGTTGAATAGAACTATACCTGCCTAAATGATTTGCGCCCGGCTGCTTATATATAGTAAAGCAGCCGGGCTTTTCATTGCCTGTTGTTGTCTGTGTTGTCTGTGTTGTCTGTGTTGTCGTAAAAAAATAAAACCAAGCCCCCGCACGTTTTAGAAGACAACAGAGACAACGATAACAACAGGAAGAACGGGCGCAACTGCGGATGTCACGAGGTGACATAAAACACAGACAACAGGGATTACCTTTTCTATTACGGTTGTCCCCGTTGTCTGTGTTGTCGTAAAAAAACACGATGCATTTCTGTGGTCTTCCCTGCTGACATGGTCGGTGCCAGAACGGATTGACAAAAACCAGAATAAACCCCTTGCTGTTGATGCGAATGTCTCTGCGAGCCATTGATGGCGTAGCCGTCTGAAAATCCTTGAGCGAGCTCAGATATTTTCAGCCCGCTACACCATCACCATACGGGTTTCGCATCAACCGCAAGGCGATAAACAGGAAATAAACACTTTCTCATGGCATCAGCATCGTTTTCTCTGTTGTCTTCTAAAACGTGAGGGGGGATAGCCTGGAAGGCTATACTAAGCGAAGCGGTCGTAACCGAGGGCGAAGCCCTCGGTATTACTGTGATGAACAGCTGCCTGTAAGGCAGTACCTCGTATCCGAGAATGCGTCAGGCTGTGCATATAGCAAGGTACTGTCTTTCAGACAGTTCTCCCCATCCACCTAACCCCGGGACTTTGTCCCGGTGTTCTTCGCCTTCGGGTCAGATCGCAAGCGAATCCGAACGCTTCGCTTAGTACAGCCTTACAGGCTGACCGACGCTTGAGACAGACCACACAGACAACAGGAAATAACCCCTTTCTCATAACAAGCACATTGTTTCAGGGTAAACATCAGGTAGGGATGCTTCTGTAAATGGAATTGTGTATGCCAGCAATGTTACAGACCAAAGGTTTATTTTTTGTTTATCGCCATACTCTTCAAGGGGTGGATTTCGGTTTTTGTCAATCCATACAACCACGGGCTATGTCAGCCGAGAACAATCTTTTTAAACGACAACAGAGACAACAATAACAACTTTTTCTGTTGTCTCTGTTGTCTCTGTTGTCTTCAATAATAAACTCTGTGTTGTCTTCTAAAAAAAGAATGTTACAGGAAGGGGCTTAGGAGGTGGGCGAACCATCCGCGGAACCGTTGCCACGGTGTGCGCCACTGCCTGTACACACCGTCATCGAGCCGGAATGACGCTTCCTTGTCCTTCTCGAACATCTCCGTCAGCTGACGTGTGACGTACGGGTCGATGATGGCGACGTTCTCTTCATAGTCGCATTTCAGGCTCCTTGCGTCGAGGTTCGCCGAGCCTACCGTGCAGAATCTGCCGTCAACCATGATAATCTTTGTGTGGTGGAAGCCCGGCTTGTATATCCACACCTGACAGCCTTTCTTCTGCAGGCGGTTCACGTTGTAGAACACACAGTCTGGCGTGAGCGGCACGTCAGACGGCTCCGCCACCATTATCTGCACCGTCACGCCCCTCTTCACCGCCCTCTCTATCGCGCGCCTCACCTTCGGTATGAGGGTGAGGTAGGGGTTCACGAGGCGTATGGTGTCTTCTGCGCAGTCTATGGCGTGGCAGTAGAAGTTGCGCATGACGGCAGGCGAACGTCCCGGCTCCCTGTTCACTATGCCGCACATCATGTTATGTGCCGTGGGGAAGCCGTTCTGGCGCAGGCTGTCGTAGCGCAGCGTGGCATTGGCGGCGCAGAAATACTGTTCTCCGTCGATGCGTTCACCCGTCACCTTCTCCCACGCCCGTAGGAAGATGCGCTGCAGGGTGTTCACCTCAGAGCCTTCGAGGCGGCAGTGCATGTCACGCCATTCGCCCACCTGCGGTGTGCCGTTGATGTAATAGTCCGCCACGTTCATGCCTCCCGTGTATGCCACGCAGCCGTCGATGACTACAATCTTGCGGTGGTCTCTGCCGAAGATATGGTTCACCCAGGGGAAGCGGATGGGGTCGAACTCATACAGCTGTATGCCCCTCGCCCTGATAGAATCGATGTGGCGGGATTTCAGCGGGCGGTTGTTTGACGAGTTGCCGAAGGCGTCGAAGAGCGCGCGCACCTCTACGCCGTCCTTCACTTTCTCTGCGAGGATGTCGAAGAGCAGCATCGCGATGCTGTCGTTGCGGAAGTTGAAGTATTCGAGATGCACCGACTTGCGTGCCTGACGTATGGCGGCGAACATATCGTCGAACTTCTTCTGCCCGTTCATCAGCAGTGTCACGTTGTTGTCGTGTGTGAAGGTGACGCCCTCTTCGTTGCGCAGCCTCTCTGTGAGGAGGCTGTCTGACTGAGGCGGAATCTGTGTGCCGGCGTGGCAGGGGAGGAAGGTGAAGCAGGCGCAGCAGGCCGCGAGTGCGGTTCTTATGTGGTGGTGCATTATTCTGATGGTCTTATGTGTATGTCCTGTTGTGGGAACGGAATCTCGATGTTGTTGCTGTTCAGGGTGTTGTAGATACATTCGAGGATGTCGCTGTTTGCCGTGGCCGCCGACACGACGTTCACCCAGCACACCACCTTCAGCGTGACGCAGCTGTCTGCCAGTTCCTTCACCATCACCGTCACCTTGTGGTTGTTGTATTGCGTATCGACGCACGGCAGTGCGGCGATGGCTTCGGAGAGCAGGTTGCGGACGTGCGCGAGGTCAGTGCCATATGCCACGCCGACTTCGAGCACCGCCACTTCGTAGCCGTCGCGCCGCGTGAGGTTCTTATAGTTCTTCGTGAAGAGCTGCGAGTTGGTGAATGCGATGACAGAGCCATCGACAGCCTCTATCATCGTAGAGGTGTATGAGATGCTTGACACGCGGCCCCTGGTGCCGTCGCAGACTATGATGTCGCCTATCTTTATGCGTCCTGCCATGAGCGAGATGCCATAGTAGATATTCTCGAGAATATCTTTCGACGCGAAGCCTACACCGGTAGAGAGGCCGCCGGAGATGACGACAATCCAGGAGTTGGAGACATGGAAGACTGCGAGCGAGATGAGGAACCAGACTCCATATACCAGCACCTGCACCACGTTGATGACCATGACGGAGCGTGAGGTGGCAGTGGAGGGGTCGATGATTCTGTAGTGGAGGAAGATGAAGGAGCGCGCCACGAAGTGGATGTAACGTGCCGTGAAGAAGAGAATGATGACCTGGGAGATGCTCATCATCGAGACGACGAAATTCTCCGAGTCGATGAATTTCCTCATGAAGATGTCGCGTGTCATCGCCGTGAGGTTGAAGACATCCGCCGCCCAGTAGATGCTTCCCAGCACGGAGGCGACGGCGGCGACAGGCACTACGACCTGCGAGATGAGATGGAAGGCCCATGTGGAGGTTATGGGTTTCTCGCTGACGTCATGATTCTTGGCGTAGTTCTTGAGCCAGTCGTTGATACATTTGATGGAGAGGATGCACGTGAGCTGCATCACCCACCATATCAGCAGCTGCACGGAGAGCAGCGTATAGCCAGTCCACGACGAGAGGACAGAGACGGCGAGGATGACGGTGGAGATGTAGGCATAGTAGCGGTCGTTCTTGTCGATGTCGGCCTTGTGCCGTGCCAGCACCCTCCACTGCCAGAGCAGGGCGGCGAGCAGCATAGGCGGGAAGATGATGTTGACCAGCGCGTTGGGGATGAGAACGATGCGGAAGGTGATGACAACGAAGCCCATGAAGAGCAGGGGCGAATAGACGTAGATGGTCTGCATGGTGCGGTGGCTGTCAGCCCGGACAAGGATGGAGAGCATGATGGCGCACATCAGCCATACGAACTCTATGAGGAGATTGCTCGCCATGAGAATGAAGTTCTGCTCGGTGAGCAGGCTGACCATAAACAGTATGACGGCGAAGGTGACCGCCGTTGTCACGGTGACGATGCAGGCGCGTTTGGCGAGGTATGTCTCCCTGACTTTCTCGGTGACGATTTTCTTCCTTATCAGTCTGTTGACGACGAGGCGCATGACGACCTGGTTTATCGTCACGGCAATGAGCCCGTAGAAGACGATGACGCCGAAGAGCACCATGATGACGCTTGCGTCCCATTGCGAATCGAGGCGTTTGTTGGAGACGTATTTGTCTGCTACGGTCTGTCTCGATTCCGAGATGTTGTGTCTCAGGTTGCCGAGAATGGTGATGTAGTCGTCGTCACCGTTGACGAAGATGTTGCTCTGTATGTCGGCGTACCGCTTCTGCGCATAGTCGTAGAGAGTCTTCAGTCGTTGTTCTGTGGCCAGGTAGAAGCTCATGTACTCCTGCATGGTCTTCTGGTTCTCCTTCACCATGCGTCTGATGTTGACGGCGAGTGTGAGGCAGACGTTGCGGTCGATGAGCGCGCGCTGGTCGAGCAGCACAAGTGGCATGGTGGAGAGGCTCTGTATGAGCGAGTCGTAGCGTGCCACCTCGTTGTCGGACGTGTTCGCCCACTGTCTGAAGGGCATTACGTCCTGCCTGAAGTCGTGGTATTGTTTCGTGGCTTCGTGGCAGGCGTAGGTGAGGTCGAAGACATAGTCCTGCTTCTGCGAATAGAGCATGAGGGCGTTCTGGTTGGCGTGCTTCATGGTGTAGAAGAGCTTGTCGCGCATTCGCTCGCTCATCTCCGTGAGGCGTTTCTGCCTCTCGCCCATCTCGTCGTGGGTCGTCTCAAGTTCGTGTCGCAGGATGCTCAGCGTCTGCGGCAGGTCTTTCTCTTTCAGCACGCCGTGGGCGGAGGCGGCGTAAAGAAGCAGCATCGCCATGATGCAGAGCGTGCGGAGGAGGGATTTCCCTGTTGTGTATGAAATGTGTGTGTAACGCATCTGTGATAATGAATTTGTGTGCAAAGTTATAATATTTTTTTTATATAAGGTGGGAAATACGCAAGTTTTTAGTAATTTTGCAGGCGGAAAGGGGGAAGCCCAGCAGCTGAGCTGTGGGGAACAGAACAGACCGGGGGAAGGAAGGGAAGACTGAGAGGGGGAGGCTAAAGGGTGGTTCTATAAATTACTGTATCAGTCACGTAGCCCGCTACGCTCATTCTACAACTTTCAATTTGTCCTCGAAAATAATCTCGAAATCTAACAAAGCTAATTTATAGAACCACCCTAAAGTGAAACCGTAAACAAGAAGAAACTATGCATATAAAATCAGATGGCGGGAGCACAAAGGTAGAATGGGTGCTGACCGCCGGGGACACGGAAGCGTCGCGCTGCGTGACGGATGATGTGCACTGCGTGACTGACGGCGTGCGCTGCGTGACGGAGGGCATCAACCCGTCGCTGCAGAAGCCGGAGGAGATACGCCGCACGCTGCGCGGGCTGATCGAGGCGCATCCGTCGTTCGCCGAAGCGGAGAGTGTTGAATACTATGGGGCGGGCTGTACGCCTGCCGCCTCGGTTGTCATGCGCGACATGCTGTGCGAAGTGTTCCGGTCGGCAACGACCGTCGTGGTCGGCAGCGACATCGTGGGAGCGGCGAAGGCGCTGCTCGGCGGCAGCGAGGGTATAGCGTGCATTCTCGGCACGGGGGCCAACTCGTGTCTGTGGGACGGCACGGCCGTTGTCCGGCAGACGCCGGCACTCGGCTTCATCCTCGGCGACGAGGGGTCGGGGGCGGTGCTGGGGAGGCTGTTTCTCAATGCGATATACAAGGGCGTGTTGCCGGAGGCGTTGCGCAAGGAGTTTGAGGCGGAATACGGGCTTGGCGTGACAGACATCATAGAGAAGGTGTATAGGCAGCCGATGCCTAACCGCTGGCTTGCCTCCCTCTCGCCTTTCGTTCTCCGTCATGTGTCTGACGAGGGTGTGCGCAGCATAGTGTATGACAATTTCATGGCTTTTCTCTCCCGTAACATCCAGCCTTACCGCCGTCCCGAGCTGCCTGTGAATTTTGTAGGCAGCATAGCGTTCTGTTATCGCGAGGTGTTGTGCGACGCCATCCGGGCAAGCGGTCTGCGTTGCGGAAAGATAATGAAAAGTCCGTTAGACGTTTAGTGCGGCATCTGCCGCCGCCATGTCCATCGCCGCCTTACGGTCGATTTTCCCGTTCGGCGTGGTCGGGATATGTCTGACGTACAGCACATCTTTCGGCACGGCATAGCGTTGCAGGTGTGCGAAAGCCTCGTCGAGGGCGGCATGGATTGTGCCGCCCTTTTCTTTCCTGTCGTTCTCAACGAGCATCACTTCAATCTCTCCGAATTTCTCGTCCCTCCGTTTAGAGATGCAGAACGGCGTGTGGACGTATTGCCGCAGAGCATCTTCTATCTCTTCTATCTGCAGTTTTATACCTCCCGAGCAGATGATGTTGTCGCGTCTGCCGATGATTCTGAATCGTCTGCCGTCAGTGTGCATCTCTGCGATGTCGTTAGTCTTCAGTATGCCGTCGTGTATGGCGGGAGCGTCGATGAGAAGCAGTCCGCGCCTGTAGGCGCTTTCTTTTCCAGCCCGTTTCTTGTCAGTGTCGGCAACCGCCGCCGCCCCGTTGTCGTCTTCCGCCATGACATCCACCTTTATGCCGTCCATAGGTGTGTACCATTCCGTAGCCTCTTCTCCGTTGAGCCGTCGCAATGCGATGTGCGACAGTGTCTCCGTCATGCCGTATGTGCTCCATACGGCGTTAGGGAAATCCTTCAGCCGGCGTGCGAGGCGGTCGCTTACGGCTCCTCCTCCGATGATGAGATGGCGTATTGCCATCAGTCTGCTGCGCTGCCTCTCGTCCTGCAGTGAGCAATAGACCTGCGACGGAATCATGGCAGCGAAGTCGATGACGGTGTCCGCCGTGAGTCTGCCGCCGTCGTTGAGGAAGTCTAACGGCGTGTTGGACGGCTTTATGTCGATAAGGCGCATACCCCTTTCGATACAGCGTACGACCATCATCTTCCCCGCGATATAGTCGAGGGGAAGGCAGAGGAGCGCCGTGTCTCCGGGTTTCAGGTTGAGAAAGTCGTTTGTCGCGCGTGCCGAAGCGAGCATCCTGGACTTTTCTCCGAGTATGTCTTTCGGTTTTCCGGTGCTGCCGCTTGTATGCAGCCTGACGTATGGCGCGTTAGCGAACCACTCTTGCTTGAATTGTTCTATTGTCACGGTGGCGGTGGGTGTGGTGTGGAGTGGGTGTGTGGGTGTGGTGTTCTTCGACCTGGTCGAAGAATACGGGCGGGGCTATTCGTCAACCTCGCATCTCCAGAGGCGGGAGCCTCTGAGTTCGACATCCATCTCGATATTGTCTTTGTAGAGCAGCCCGGTGCCGAGCCCCTGCGGCATGACACCGGCGATGTTTTCCGGCGAGATGTTATACACCCTTGCAGCGAGCAGGGCGATGTTCCTCAGCCCGATGTTGCTCTCGAGAGCACTTGTCATCCACGATGCGATGCCCCTTTTGTTGGCTTCGCTCACCCATTCGATGCTTCCCGTAATGCCGCCGTGCAGGGTGGGTTTCACGACGATGAACTGCGGCTTTAGCATGTCGAGCAGCGTCTTTTTCTCATCTAAAGAGAAATGCCCGATGAGTTCTTCGTCGAGAGCGACGGGCACGGGCGACATACGGCAAAGCCTTGCCATGTCGTCCCATGAGTTTTGTGGTATGGGCTGTTCGATAGAGTGTATGTCGAAGCGTGCGAGATCGTTGAGCCTTTCCATGGCCTCGTCGGGCCTGAACGCGCCGTTGGCATCGACGCGCAGCTGCAGAGTGGAAGGCGAGAAGCGGGAGCGAATGAACTCGAGCAGCCGCATCTCCTCGTCCCAGTCAATCGCCCCGATTTTCAGCTTTATGCATCTGAAGCCCGCCATGAGCTTCTCCTTCACCTGTTGCAGCATCTCGTCGTATGGCGCCATCCATATCAGTCCGTTGGTAGGTATGCCCACTTCTGAGCGTGCGAAAGGCGTGTCGTAGAGGACCGGGCTCTTGCTGTAGTCGTACAAGGCAGATTCCAGGGCGAAGAGCAGGGCGGGGTAGGGGCGGAGATGCTCCGCATAGTCGCTGCATGACAGGCTTTCTGTTATGAGGCGTGAGACATTAGCGAGATCCCCGTATGCGTCACGGTCGGAGGAGAGGTCAGGCAGCGGCGCGCACTCGCCAAGACCGATTTTCTCGTAATTGTCGCCGGAGACGGTGATGATGAGAATGTCGTGTTCGGTGTATGCACCACGTGATGTCGTAGCCGCTTTCTTGAAATGGAGTGTCTTTTGAGAGAGGTTGATTTGCATGGGTGGTTTGAGTGGATGAAGGATAACCATGCGACAAAATCGCATGGCACAGTGGCATTTTGGCTGGGCGCAGCGGCATTATGGCTGGGCGCAGCGGCATTATGGCGCAGCGGGAGTGTGCAGTGGTTATGGAATTATTGGGAACTGTCCCCAGTCGGGTTTTCGTTTCTCGAGGAACGCCCTTCCGCCTTCCTGTGCCTCGTCGAGCATGTAATAGAGTGCGGTGCAGTCTCCCGCCAGTTGTTGTATTCCCGCCTGTCCGTCGAGTTCGGCGTTCAGTCCCATCTTTATCATACGCAGTGCCAGGGGCGAGTGCTGCATCATCTGTCTTGCCCATGCGACACACTCCTCTTCGAGTTGTGCGTGAGGCACCACCTTGTTCACCATCCCCATCATCTCAGCCTCCTGGGCAGAGTATTGCCGGCACATGAACCATATCTCCCTCGCCTTTTTCTGTCCTACTATTCTTGCGAGATAGCTTGAGCCGAAGCCTGCATCGAACGACCCGACCTTAGGTCCGGTCTGTCCGAAGCGTGCGTTGTCTGCCGCTATGGTGAGGTCGCAGACAAGATGCAGGACGTGTCCTCCACCGATGGCGAAGCCGTTGACCATAGCAATGACCGGCTTTGGGAGCCGTCTGATCTGCATCTGCACGTCGAGCACCGACAGTCTCGGTACGCCTTCGCCGTCGATGTATCCTCCCCTGCCTTTCACGTTCATGTCACCTCCGGAGCAGAACGCCTGTGTGCGGAGCCATTCGTCGTCTGTCTGTCCTTCGAGACGTGGCGAGGGTGCGCCTGTGAGGATGACGACCCTTATCTGTTGTGCCTCTCTTACGATAGAGAAAGCCTGCGACAGCTCGGCTGTCGTGAGAGGGGTGAAGGCGTTGCGATAGCGCGGACGGTTGATGCTTATCTTTGCTATGCCGTCGTATTCTTCAAGGATGATTTCCTTGAACGGGTGCATTTCTTTCCAGTACATATTTTTTTTAGTAAACGAGTTGACAACTATAGTTTAAGATTAGGGTGCACAGTTTGATGTACAAAAATTGAATATCCTAATTCTGAAGTTCATGTTTGTAATTGTCGCGCTTTGGTTTTTACGACAACAGAGACAACAGGAACAACGGTCTGATTGTGAACTCTATGTTGTCTGTTGACAACAACAAA
>SFIS01000145.1 GCA_004555245.1 Bacteroidales bacterium | reverse complement strand
GAGATTAACAACATCTGCATAAATCAACGAATTTGAATTTATTAACTAAATATATTTTGAAAATTTCATAGGAAGCACATCAAACTGTACACCCTAACATTTTGATTGCTTTCAAACCTTGACATGTATAACAAAAGAGTAGCGGGACATCTCCGTCATCAAACGATGAACCGGAGATGTCCCGCTCTTTCTTTTTCCGTGCGCCTGATAGGACTCGAACCTACACGTCGCAAGACACCAGATCCTAAGTCTGGCGCGTCTACCAATTTCGCCACAAGCGCATACGCCGGCATATCCTGCCCGGCGGTTTGCGGATGCAAAGGTACACAATTATTTTCATTCGCCCAAACGTTTCATTCCTTTTTTTTCTTTTGCGCCTCTTTTTCGTGCTCTTCTCTCCATGTGCGGCGCCGCTTTTGCTGACACTTTGCGCCCCGCGCTCTGCCTCATTGTCGCGAAAGATTAAATATTTTAAACCTTCGCGCCACTTTGTCACCGTAGCCCGGCATGGCACGGAAGATGTCGTTATGTAGGGTGAAAGCGGTTGAGACACACCGCACAAGAAAACAAACATTTACGGACAATTTAAAATAGGAGGTTATTATGTTACCAGTAATGAACACAAACAGTTGGTTCCCTTCAGTATTCAACGATTTCTTTGACAACGACTGGATGCCGAAGATGAAAGCCACCGCACCGGCAGTGAACGTGAAAGAGAGCGTGAAAGACTACACCATGGAGTTCGCCGTTCCGGGCATAAAGAAAGAGTACTGCCGCATCAACCTCAACAGCGAGGGCAATCTCGAGGTTGCGATAGAGAACAAGCTCGAACACAAGGAGGAAGACAAGCACGAGCACTACCTGCGCCGCGAGTTCAGCTACAGCAACTACCAGCAGGTGTATGTGCTGCCTGACGACATCGAGCGAGATAAAATCTCTGCCAAGGTTGACAACGGTGTCCTCGTCGTCACGCTGCCTAAGATGACAAAGCAGGAGGCGAAAGACAGCAAGCGTCAGATAGAGATAGCATAAGGACACATCCCGAACCCTGCCGGCACCGCTGCACAACGAGCCCCGCAGGGCTGGGAGAATGAAAGAAGGAGAACCGCCAGGCCGCTGTATCATACGGGCACACCGCCCCGCTGATACAGCGGCTTTTCGTGTCTCTGAGGTCCGTGCCGTCAGGCTGGGTGGAGTTGCTGTAGTGCAAAGTGCAGCCGCAGACTGACACTTTCCTGAATGTTAAATCCGCGCGAGACTGCCGTATTTTCCGTCTCCTGCCGTCATGCGGCGAAATCCGGCTGAAACGGGCGTTTTTGTAATACCTTGACAGTCTGCGGTTTACATTTTTCAGTCTCTCGCAGCGTATTGCCCTGCATACCAAGACACACTATCTTGCCTCCTCACTTTGACTATTTTGCCCTCTCACTTTGACTATCTTGCCGCCTAACTTTGACTATCTTGCCCTCCCGTTCAATACCACTGACACGGCAAAAAACACAGAACGGCGGCATGAAACGCCGTTTTTCATGTCAAAACGACAATTTCCGGGCTTTCCCACTAACTTCTTCTGCCCTTTCGACAAAATCGAAATGTTAAACCGCCTGCACAAATTCTGTGTCAAGATAGTGCCATCCCGCCCTCCGGCTGATACTTTCTTGACATCGGTTTGCCGTCGCCCCCCTCTCCCTGCCGGGGATTTTTTACGACAACAGAGACAACTATGACAACGGTAAAAACGGGCGCAACGCTGAATGTCACAAAGTGACATACAACTACGACAACATCTATGGTGGCAGAGTGTACAAGCGTTGTCTCTGTTGTAGTGTCATCTCGTGACACCAGTTCATATTACACTTGTTGTCTTCGTTTTTTTCTGAAAAGTGGCGATAGTATGGCGAGAAGTCGAAAAAAAAGTTACTTCCCGCCATACTATCGCCACTTTTTGGCTAAAAGAACACTTGTTCAGATGTTTATTACTCAACTTCTTCCGACATGAATAAAACCTAAAATATTAGGGTGTACAGTTTGATGTACCCAAAATGGAACTGTTCCTGATTTACTCAGACTACTTTTTCGCAGTAAATATATTGACCAGCACGCGCTGTAAGCGCAGAAGAACATAGCCCAGGGTAGAGCGCAGCGGCACCCTGGGTGTAATTGGGCATTGTCCATGCGCGCTGTAAGC
>SFIS01000074.1 GCA_004555245.1 Bacteroidales bacterium | reverse complement strand
CAGGTTCTTCAATAAAATAACCAATTAGATAGTAATTATTATGTTTAAGAAAATATTTTCCGCTCTGTTGCTCGCTACCACTATGGTAGCCTGCACAGACGATTATACCGATTGGGCAGCTCCACAGCAAAATCCGCAGCCTGAGACTGTAACTTTCGGTGACGGTAGTGTCAGCGAGGTCGCACAGATTGACTTCGCAACAGAGCTCCCAGAGTATGTTCAGGTTTGTAACATCACTGCTCCTACTGCTTCTTCTGCAGAATACAGCACTCTGATTTATAAACTCAACCTCGGCACTACTTCTATGGAAATCGGTGCTGACGGGACTATTCCGGCTGAGACTCTGAAGACTTACATCGAGTCAACATACGGCAAGGCTCCTACACCGCGTGAAATCACATCTACTGTAGAGCAGTGGATCTCTAACGGCACAACAGCAATCAAGACTGCCACATCTGGCGAGTTCCTTGTGAAGGCTGTGCTCGACGCTCCGGAGATTTATCCTCACTTGTATCTCATCGGTGCTCCTTCTGAATGGAGTCCTACATGTACAACGCTCCCGTTCAAGCACGACGACAGCAAGAGTGTTTACGACGACCCGATCTTCACTATCACTGTTCCTGTGGCTGACGGCGACACATGGTTCGCTTTCGCTGACGACAAGACTGTTGAGACTGGCGATTGGTCTAATGTATTCGGCGCACGTGAGGGTAACGGAAAGAACCTCATCGGTGAGAAAGGTTACTTCACACGTCGTACAGAGCTCTCTGACGATGGCTCGTTCATGATTTCTGTCAACGGTGACGCTAAGTACATGAAGATCACTCTCAACGTGATGGACGGCACATATCTCATCGAGAAGATAAGCTTCGCTGACTTCATCTACGAGATTGGCAACAACACGAGCTGGAGCGGTGTCAACCCGTTGTCTAACAATGGTGCCGGCCTCTACACAGGCTACTGCTGGATGGACGGCGAATATAAGTTCAAGCCAAATGCAGATAACTGGGATGGCGACTGGGAGATGGTTGACAACCTTGGCGGTAACAGCTTCACAATAACAGACCAGGGCAGTAGTAACTTCCCAAGCCTCAACGGATTCTATGAGATGAAGGTTGACCTCGCTACCAACACTGCACAGATGACTGAGGTTAAGTCCATCACATGTGTAGGCAACCACAACGGCTGGACTGTCAACGACGCCGCTCAGCACATGACATACAACCAGGCTGAGGGCTGCTGGGAGATAACCACTGAACTCAAGAACGGCTTCAAGTTCGCCATGAACGACGCCTGGACTATCTCTTGGGGTGGCGCTGACGGCAACCCGGCTGCTTACGACAACCTCTCGCAGAATAATGGCAAGGACCTTGATACACCTTCAGGAGATGGTACATACAAGGTTCAGCTCTATCTCGCTTGCGAAGGCAAGAACAGAGTTGTATTCACTAAGCAGTAATACCCTGATTCTTCAGGCTTCTTGATGATACCTCTTCATCAATAGCATAATTCTATCTACCGAAGGTGGTGACGCTCCGCGTTGCCACCTTTTTCTTTTTCACCCTGATTGTTAATCCCACGAATTGTTTGGAGGTTTCGTTTTTTATTCGTATCTTTGCGGCGTGAAATTAGTTCTTTAAAATATTAATAGTTTATGGCTACTATATCATTAACATACAATGAAAAGAATAAATTAGCAAAAAAGACAATAGATTTTTTGCTCTCTCTTGGTGTCTTTAAGGTTGAGGCATATCAGTCTGATACAAGAAAGAAAACATTGAAAGCTATAAAGGATGCCAAGGAAAAACGTAATGTTACAGTATGCAAGACATTTGAGGATTATCTTAAAGCTGTTTCAGAATGAGAACAATTATTGTCACAGGGCAGTATAAGAAAGATTTAAGGCTGGCAAGAAAACGCCATCTGCCGGAGGACAAACTGAATGAAGTAATCCTCAAATTGGCAAATGATGAAGAACTTCCCATCTCTTGTAGAGACCATGCGTTAACGGGTGAGTTGTCAGGGACAAGAGAATGTCATATCCAGCCAGACTGGCTTCTCATTTATAGTAAGGAAGATGAAGATTGTGTAAACTTCCTTTCGTTAATCAGAACAGGAAGTCATTCCGATTTGTTTTAAGGGTGGAGACGCTTCGCGTTGCCACCTTTTTCCGGTATCAGACCGACTGGTAATCCCCCGAAATGTTTGGAGGTTTCATTTTTTATTCGTATCTTTGCGGCGTGAAATTAGTAGTTTATAAATTTGAGTTATGACTATGAAGAATTTATCAAAAGAAGAATGGATAGAGAAGTGCAAACAACTTCTTGAACATAAGAAAGAAATGGAAGAGCGATTCAAGGCTAATGTGGATACGGATATATATGCACTTTATGGAAAAGCCTAAATTATGAACGAGCTTTCATTATGCAGAATTAACGAATCTGCACCATATATAGCACTCCCGAATTGTTTGGAGGTCTCATCTTCTTGATTGTGGAGTAGCCACATGTTTATGTTCTGGTCTGAGTGTAAGAGGTGTTGACACAGATTGGCTTTACTGTTCTCAGTTCTTGCATACCCTCTTGAAAAAGTTGGCGGCGGCGTTGCCGCTTTTTTTATAATACTTGTCGGTGTGTAAAGAACTGTGAAATATATGTACTTTTCATGAAAATTGTGTTAAGTTGTTACTACTATGTAATGCAATGTACCAAATAATGCCTATATTTGCAAATGTAAATCAAACCAGACAGATATGGCAAATGTAGAAAACACGAAATCGCAGATGCGTAAGGGGATGCTCGAGTATTGCATCCTGCTTCTGATACGTCATCAGCCTCTCTATGCCAACGACATCATTTGCGGTTTGAAAGAGGCTGAAATGATTGTTGTCGAGGGCACGCTCTATCCTCTGCTCAACAGACTGAAGAAAGACAACCTGCTGAGATATGAGTGGAAGGAAAGCACGCAGGGTCCGCCACGCAAGTATTACGCACTCACCGACGAAGGCGAGGATGCGCTGCAACAGCTGGATGAAAGCTGGAACGGTCTCGCCACTACGGTGAGCATTTTGCAGAATGCCGTGTGTGTGCCAGGGCAGGATATTGGTGTCGCAAACGTCCTGAAAGACGGCGACACACTACCGTGAGCCTCCGTTTCTGCACTGGGCAGCGCCCGTATGTTTATTTCTTGAATCTTTCATTTTAATCTTTAAACATCATGAAAAAGAATATCACAATCAATATATTCGGTACGGTATATTCGATAGACGAAGACGCATACGTTCTCTTGAACAACTATCTTGAGGGCATGAAGAACTATTTCAGCAACCAGGACGACTGCAATGAGGTGGCAGATGATATAGAGCACCGTGTTGCCGAGCTTCTGTGGGAGAAGAAGGAGAACGGCATGGAGGCTGTTGACATTGCTACCGTGAAGGAGATAATCGACAAGATAGGCAAGCCGGTTGACATCGACGACGACAGCTCGACCTTCTCTGAGGGTGCCGGCAAGAGCGGCAGCGCCGCCACTGACACTTCCGGCACCGACGAAACGGCTGACGGCGAGGCAGGCTTCGGCTTATGGGACAGAATCAGACATCATATCCGCACGCGCCGTCTCTACCGCGACACTCAGAACAAGGTGTTCGGAGGTGTCTGTTCCGGCTTGAGCGAGTACTTCGGCTTCGGCGACGTGACGCTCTGGCGGTTGGCTTTCATCTTCCTCACCCTATTCTTCGGAAGCTACACGATGTGGTTCATCCCGCATTTCATGAATGGGGCCTTCCCCGTCATCTATCTCATTCTGTGGCTCATCGTGCCTGAGGTGAAGACCTCCGAGGACCGTCTGCGCATGAAGGGTAAGCAGGTGACGCCCGAGAATCTGACAGAGCAGATTGTGCAGGATGTAGAGAGCAACCGCCCGTCGGGCGGCTCCGGCAGCTCTTCAATAGGTGGCGGCTGTCTGAAAGTGTTCTTCTTTCTCATCCTCTTCTTGATGATCATGCCCCTCTTCGCCGCCCTCTTCGCTGTCGTGGTGGCTTTGGTGGTACTCGCATTGAGCGGTCTTGGCTATTCGTCAGTGATGTTCCTCAACACCGACGCCGTCTTCCTTCACGACATCATCAGCCATTCCGGCAGTACGCTTTGGATAGGGCTGTCCGCCGCGCTTGTCGTCATACTTCTTCCTATCTATGCCATCATCCGTGCCGTCCGCGGCACATTCGGCAAGCTGTCGTCCACGACAATCATCACACTTGTCGTGGTATGGATTATCACCCTTGCAGTCTCGGTGTCAATGTTGAGCGTCACGGGAGTGTCACTCAGCAAGTTCTTCAAGACCCGCCATGCCATAGAGTGTACGCGTAACGGCATCACGCTTGCGAGCCAACGTTCATGGTCGGACCTCGACATGCTGGGATGGGAATTGAAGAAACTGAGGAACATCTATCCCCACATTACATCCAACCGCACCGGCTTTGCCGGTATGCCGAAGCGTTCGCTCCAGATACGCCGCGATACAGTGACAAAGCCCGCCACCATACTCCTTGCCCGACAGGAGAGCATTGACGAAGGCAAGTATGTCCTCGAATCGCTTTGCGAGGTTGAAGGCCGTGGCGTGGAGATGAAGGTAAGCGATGCGGACGGCAAAACACTCACCGTGCTGACACCCGCCGACAATGCCCGTCCGCTCTCGTCGATGACATGGGCTGACGCCCGTGACCTTCCCGTCTTCCTCAATCCCGACAGTACAGAATGGGAACACTTCCGCCAGCATGACACGTCATGGACTTATGTCGTCTCGGAACCGTTCGACTACAAGGGCGGCACCGTCACCCTGACGATAGAGATGGACGACGCATACGTTGACCGTTGCAACATCCGCCATATACAGCTGCGCAAGTTGTGATGTCACGCCTCTTTTCTGCACACTCCGTTCAAACTGTGTGACGGGCTTTCCCGCACTTCCCGCACATTCCACCCTCTCCGCTGCAGCCCGCCTCGTACATATGCGGGCTGCAGTGTCTTTATACGTTGGAAACGTCAGGCAAACTGACGCCGTGTGTCATGCTGAGCCTTCCCGCTCTGCGTGAATTTGGACTGTTCCGGGAAAAATAGTCACTCATAATTTTGCTATGTCGCCAAAATCAGTTATCTTTGCACATCATACTATCATACCAACTAACAAACAACACACTATTCTTATGATTAAAAGAATCTTCTCCCTCTCGGTATTCCTCCTGACGGCTGCATTTGCCACAGCCCAGCAGCCGGAGTTGTACAAGGACTGGCACCAGACCCCGGAGGCTCGGGCAGATGACATCATCCGCCGTCTCACAATCGAAGAGAAGGCTCGGCTGATGATTGACGTCTCAGAGCCTATCGAGCGTCTCGGCATACCTAAGTTCCAGTGGTGGAACGAGGCGTTGCACGGTGTAGGCCGCAACGGCTTCACCACCGTCTTCCCCATCACGGTGGGCATGGCGGCATCATGGGACGATGCCCTTCTCCTTCAATGTTTCGAGGCGGTGAGCGACGAGGCACGCATCAAGAACCGCCAGGCGAAGCGCGACGGCATTCTCAACCGCTATCAGTGTCTCTCGTTCTGGACGCCCAACATCAACATCTTCCGCGACCCGCGCTGGGGACGCGGGCAGGAGACCTACGGCGAGGACCCCTATCTGACAACGCGTATGGGCCTGGCTGTCGTGAAAGGTCTTCAGGGACCGAAAGTCGGCAGATACATGAAGCTGCTCGCCTGCGCCAAGCATTTTGCCGTACACAGCGGTCCGGAATGGAACCGCCACACGTTCGACATACAGCTTCTTCCCGAGCGCGACCTGTGGGAGACCTATCTCCCCGCCTTCAAGTCGCTTGTCCAGGAGGGTAGGGTGGCAGAGGTGATGTGCGCCTACCAGCGCATCGACGGCGAGCCCTGCTGCGGCAACACGCGCTATCTGCAGCAGATTCTGCGCGACGAATGGGGTTTTGACGGCATTGTCGTGTCAGACTGCGGAGCCATCCGCGACTTCTACACTAAAGGATGTCACGAAGTGTCGAAGACTGCCAGCGAGGCTGCGGGAAAGGCCGTCATGGCAGGCACCGACCTCAACTGCGGTTCGGTGTATAAGACCCTGCCTCTCGCGTTGAAGAACGGAGAGGTCAGGATGGAGGACATCGACAAGTCGCTGAAGCGTCTCCTTGTAGGTAGAATACGTCTTGGCGACCTCGACCCCGATTCAATCGTGCCGTGGATGCAGATACCCGAACAGATGCTGTGCTCGGAGAACCACAGCAACCTTGCCTACAAGATGGCGCAGGAGAGCATGGTGCTGCTTGAAAACAACGGCATCCTGCCGTTGAAGAAGGACGGCATCAAGGTGGCCGTGACAGGTCCCAACGCCAACGACAGCGTCATGCAGTGGGGCAACTACAGCGGTTATCCACGCCATACCGTCACCATTCTGCAAGGCATAGAGAAGAAATTGAAGGGCAGAGGCACCGTGAAATACATCGGCGGCAGCGGACATACGGAGAATGTCTCGCGTGTCAGCCATTTCAACGAGCTTACGACACCCGACGGAAAACCCGGCGTGGCGGCTTCATACTGGAACAACACCACCATGACCGGTGATGTTGCAGCCACAGCCACCTACACCAGTCCCGTCAAGCTAAGCAACGGCGGCAACACCGTCTTCGCTCCCGGCGTGGAGCTCGAGAACTTCACGGCACGCTACGAAACCGTTTTCACTCCACAGAAAGACGCAGAGATACACCTCTATGCCGAGGCGGACGAAGGCTACCGTTTCATTCTCAACGGCGACACGCTGAGCAACCGCTTCAAGCAGGCTCACGGCGTGCAGAAGTTCGGAAAGACGCTGAAGGTGAAAAAAGGCGAGAGATACGACATCCAGATTGACTATCTCCAGATGTCAGGCATGGCACACATGCAGTTCGACATCTACGAAGAGGAGCAAGTCTCAACAGCTTCCATCGTCTCCCAGGCAGCCGATGCCGATGTCGTGCTGTTTGTCGGCGGCATCTCCCCGCGTCTTGAAGGCGAGGAGATGAAGGTTGACGCATACGGCTTCAAAGGCGGCGACCGCACCGACATCCAGCTGCCGGCGTGCCAGCGCGAGCTGATTGCCGCCCTCCGCCAGTCAGGCAAGAAAGTCGTCTATGTCAACTGCTCCGGATCGGCCATAGCCCTTGTCCACGAGAGCGAGAACTGTGACGCCATACTCCAGGCATGGTATCCTGGCGAGCGTGGCGGCGATGCCGTCGCCGATATCCTTTTCGGCGACTACAACCCGTCGGGCAAGCTGCCCGTCACGTTCTACCGTTCGGTTGACGACCTGCCGGATTTCCTCGACTACAAGATGACGAACCGCACCTACCGCTACTTCACCGGCACTCCGCTCTGGCATTTCGGTTACGGCAAGAGTTACACCACGTTCTCTTTCCGCAAGCCGAAATACCGCGACGGAGTTCTCACCGTCGAAGTGACGAACACCGGCAGCCTTGCCGGCGACGAGGTGGTGCAGGTCTATGTCCGCCGTCCCGCCGACGCGAGCGGTCCGCAGAAGACCCTTCGGGCGTTCAGCCGCGTCAGTCTTGAAGCGGGCGAGAGCCGGACAGTCAGCATCCCGCTGCCCCGCGAGAGTTTCGAGATGTGGGACGAGGCCACCAACACCATGCGTGTCATCAGCGACCGCTACGAGGTCATGGTAGGTAACAGCAGCCGTCAGGAAGACCTCATCACCATTCCCGTGAAGATAAAATAGCCGCCCTCCCTCTCCCGTGCGGCGGGGCGTGACGCCGCCGGTGTCATCCTCCGCCGCACATCATTACATCCAAATACAACCATTGTTGACGTATGTTTCGAGAAATGTCCTCATTTTTTGAAACATACGTTAACTTTTTGTACATTCCTACTTGAAATTAAACAAATATTACTAACTTTGCAAAGAAATTGAAAAACAAGAAATACATAAAACAATGACAGAGTTTATCCAAAAGAAACTAAATGATTCTCCAGCCATGCGCTGGACAGCCCTTGTGCTTATAGCCTCGATGATGTTCTTCGGCTATATGTTCGTTGACGTTATGTCTCCCATCCAGGCATTGATAGAGAACCAGCGCGGCTGGACGCCTGACATCTTCGGCACGTATGCCGCTTCGGAGTATATCCTCAATGTCTGCGGCTTCCTCATCGTCGCCGGTGTCATTCTCGACAAGATGGGTGTCCGTTTCACGGGCGAGTTGTCAGCCTCTATGATGTTTGCCGGCGCCGCCATCAAGTACGTCGGCATCACCGAATGGTTTCAGACGACCGCCTTCGCCGGATGGCTCGATTCGTGGTGGGTCAGCATGCCGGCGAGCGCGAAGATGGCGTCGCTGGGTTTCATGCTCTTCGGCTGCGGCTGCGAGATGGCAGGCACCACGGTGTCGAAGGCCATAGCGAAATGGTTCAAGGGCAAGGAGATGGCTCTCGCCATGGGACTTGAGATGGCAATAGCGCGCATCGGTGTCTTCGCCATCTTCTCCATCTCGCCCATCATCGCCGACAGTTTCGGCACCGTCGTAGCCCCCGTGGCGTTCTGCACCGTGCTGCTTCTCATCGGTCTCATAACGTTCACCGTCTTCACCTTTATGGACCGCAAGCTCGACAGCCAGCTCGGCGAAGAGGCGGAGAGCGGCGAGGCGGAAGAGGAGTTCAAGTTCAGCGACCTCGGCAAGATACTCTCCTCGCAGGTGTTCTGGATAGTGGCGTTGCTCTGCGTGCTGTATTATTCAGCCATCTTCCCCTTCCAGCGCTACGGTGCCAATATGCTTCAGTGCAACCTTGACGGCATCTCCGCCGAGGCAGCCTCCAACATCTTCCGCTGGTTCCCCATCGGCGCGGCGGTCATCACGCCGTTCCTCGGCAATTTCCTCGACCGCAAAGGCAAGGGTGCGTCGATGCTCATCGGCGGTTCGCTGCTGCTCATCTGCTGCCATCTCATCTTCGCCTTTGTCCTTCCGGAGACAAAGAGTGCGCTTCTCGCATATTCCACCATCGTACTGCTCGGCATCTCTTTCGCCCTCGTACCTGCTGCCTTGTGGCCCAGCGTGCCTAAGATTATAGACGAGAAAGTGCTCGGCAGTGCCTACTGTCTCATTTTCTGGGTGCAGAACATAGGCCTGTGCTTCGTCCCGAAACTCATCGGCAATATCCTCACCTCCACCAACGAGGACAACCCCGCCGTCATCGCTGCAAAGGAACAAGGTGCCGATTTCATACCCTACGACTACACCGTGCCCCTCGTCGTCTTCGCCGGCTTCGGCATCCTCGCCCTTCTCATAGCCCTCTATCTCAAAATTATAGACAAGAAGCGCGGCTACGGACTTGAAGAACCGAACATCAAATAACCTTAATCCCAATACTTCTATGTTCAAGAACCATCCAAAAGGTCTGCTTGCAGCAGCACTCAGCAACATGGGCGAACGCTTCGGCTATTATATCATGAATGCCGTGTTGCTCCTTTTCCTTGTCTCGAAATTCGGCCTGTCCGACACGAAGGCGGGGCTCATCTATTCATTCTTCTATTGCGGCATCTATGTCCTCAGCCTTGTAGGCGGCTACATTGCCGACAGGACACAGAACTACAACCGCACCATCCAATGGGGTCTGGTCATCATGGCGTTGGGCTATGTCGCCCTCTCCGTGCCTCTTTTCAGCAAGAGCAGCGATATGATTATCCTCGACGACGGCTCGACATGGTGGGGCATCCTCGTCTTCACGTGTCTCGCCCTTTTCGCCATAGCCTTCGGCAACGGTCTGTTCAAGGGCAATCTCCAGGCCATCGTGGGCAAGATGTACGACGAGTTTGAGGCAGAAGCCGCGAAGAAAGGCCCCGAAGCCTTGCAGGAGGCGAAGGACAAGCGCGATTCCGGATTCCAGATATTCTATGTCTTCATCAACATCGGCGGACTTGTCGCACCTTTCGTAGCGCCTCTCCTGCGCGAGTGGTGGCTCAACGCCCACAACTTCGTCTATAACGCCGACATGCCTGCATTGTGCCATCAGTATCTCGCAAATGGCGAGGCGACAACGAAATTCGCAGAAACGATGGCGGTTGTGACAACCACCGAATACAGCAGCCTGACACAGTTCTGCTCAGAATACATCGAGGTCTTCAACACCGGCATACACTTCTCGTTCATCGCGTCAGTAGCCGCCATGCTCATCTCTCTCGTCATCTTCCTCTGCACGAAGAAGACCTTCCCGCAGCCGGCAAAGAAGGCTCAGAAGGCAGTAGAGAGCTACAGCGCCGAAGAGAAAGTGGCAATGGCAAAAGAAATCAAGCAGCGTCTCTACGCCCTTTTCGCCGTTCTCGGCATCGCAATCTTCTTCTGGCTCTCGTTCCATCAGAACGGTCAGTCGCTCTCGGTGTTCGCCCGCGACTTCGTGCAGACCGATTCCATCGCGCCTGAGATATGGCAGGCTCTCAATCCGGGCTTTGTCATCATTCTCACCCCCGTCATCATGTATATCTTCGGCAGTCTCGCCAAGCGCGGGAAGAGCATCTCCACGCCGCGCAAGATAGCCATCGGTATGCTCATTGCCGGTCTTGCCTATCTCTTCCTGATGGTTTATTCCTACAGCTGCGGCTATCCCTCGGGCGAAGAGTTCCGTGCCCTCAGTGCCGAGCAGATGTCAGCCGAGGGTCTGGCAAAGGCCGGTCCGTGGGTGCTCATCGTCACGTATTTCTTCCTCACCGTGGCAGAACTGTTCATCTCCCCGCTCGGACTGTCGTTCGTGTCAAAGGTAGCGCCCCGCCACATGGTGGGCCTCTGCCAGGGGCTGTGGCTCGGCGCGACCGCCATCGGCAACCTCTTCATCTTCATCGGCCCGCTGATGTACAACGCATGGCCTATCTGGATATGCTGGACAGTATTCTTCGTCATCTGTCTCATCTCTATGGGTGTCATGCTCGGCATGGTGACATGGCTTGAGCGGGTGACAAAGTGACGGTGCGTCAGCATACGTCCGACAGTGCGGAACAATGTGATTCCAATACAACAACAATTCAGAAACCCACCACCAATCCTATGTTTGAAGGACAACCCAAAGGCTTATGGGCGTTAGCCCTTGCCAACACCGGCGAGCGTTTTGGCTATTACACGATGCTCGCAGTCTTCCTGCTCTATCTGCAGGCCAATTTCAACTACGAGCCGGGTCTGGCAAGTACAATCTACTCCACCTTCCTGATGATGGTCTATTTCCTGCCCGTCATAGGAGGCATCGCCGCCGACCGTTTCGGCTTCGGCAAGATGGTGACCACCGGCATCTTCATCATGTTCATAGGCTATCTGCTGCTCTCCGTGCCTCTCGGAGGCGACATCGTGGCGGCAGCAGCCATGGCAGTGGCCCTCGTCCTCGTCGGTCTTGGCACCGGACTGTTCAAGGGCAACCTCCAGGTGATGGTAGGCCGCCTCTATGACTCTCCCGAATATGCGTCGAAGCGCGACGCAGGCTTCAGCCTTTTCTATATGGCAATCAACATCGGCGCCATGTTTGCGCCTACTGCCGCCATCAAGATTATGGACTGGGCGCAGACCAGCCTCGGCGTCAGCGAGAACGACTCCTACCATTTCGCTTTCGCCGTGGCGTGCGCCAGCCTTATCGTCTCCATCCTCATATATTATTTCTCGTCTTCCACCTACCGCCATGTCCTGGCAGGCGAGAAGAAGACTGCCGCGAAAGACACCAAGACCGCTGATGTCCCGGAGCTCTCGCCGTCAGAGACGAAAGAGCGCATCATCTGCCTGTGTCTCGTCTTTGCCGTAGTCATATTCTTCTGGATGGCATTCCATCAGAATGGCAACACCCTCACACTCTTCGCCCGCGACTACACGCAGACCACTTCCGAGGGCTTGCAGGCAATGGCATTTGACGTGACGAACCTCGTGGCGTGCATCTTCATCGTCTATGGACTGTTCGGCATCGTGCAGAACAACACGTTGCGCGGCAAAGGCATCAGCGTATTGGTAGTGCTTCTTGCCGTAGCCTTCCTCGGCTACAAATACACCACACTCGAAGGCATTGTCGATGTCAAGGCCCCCATCTTCCAGCAGTTCAACCCCTGCTACGTGGTGGCACTCACACCTGTCAGCGTAGCACTCTTCGCCTGGCTCAACCGCAAGGGCAAAGAGCCTACCAGCCCGCAGAAAATTGGTCTCGGCATGCTTGTAGCCGCCGCGGCATTCTGTCTTATGCTGGTCGGCTCGACAGGTCTCCTCAGTCCGATGGATCAGGCTTCCGCCATAGAGACAGATGCTGATCCGGCACGTGTCAGCGCAAACCTCCTCATCTCCACATATCTCGTACTGACCTTCGCCGAACTGCTTCTCTCGCCCATCGGCATCAGCTTCGTCAGCAAGGTCGCACCTCCGAAATATGCCGGCCTGATGATGGGCTTGTGGTTTGCCGCCACCGCAGTAGGCAACCAGCTCGTCATGATTCCCGGCCTGCTCTGGGGCGCCAATGTCCCGCTCACCACTATCTGGGGCGTGCTCGCTGCCATCTGTCTCGTCAGTGCAGCGACATAAAAGAAAAAGGTCGTCATGCCCATCCCCGTGATGTGTCATGACGACCTTCTTTTTATTTCCGGAATTTCCGCAACGGCAGTTCTTCGCCTGTAATGTCTTCAAACACCCTGATGTTCTTCTTTGCTGACCTGCAAAAAGCATACCGTTGTATGAAAAATCTTGACAACGGGAAAAGTTGAAATTAACATTTCTAAACACCGTTTCAGTCCACCTTCGCAGCCGTTTTGAGTGTCCTGCAACCCAAAATAGTCAACCTTGCAACCCCAAATAGTCAACCTTGTATCGTAAAATAGTCAACCTTGCAACGTAAAACAGTCAACTTTGCAACGTAAAACATACCGTTTTTCGATGTAAAACAAGCTATTTTGGGCATTTTTTCGCCTGTTTTCATTCAACAAACCGCTGTCTTTTGCCCTCTCTTGCATTATAACGTATTATAATACAGAAAGTTATACATAACTCAAAATACAGCGTCTGTACGCCGCCGATTGTGCCTCTGAAGATTTCTACGCGATTCTCGCGAATTTGAAATCACAATCTATTGCAAAATAACTATGGTGTACAGTTTGATGTACCCCAAATGGAACTGTTCCTGATTTACCCAGGGTGTCGCTACGCTTTACCCTGGGCTATGCGCTTTTGCGCTTTCAGCGCGACAATTACAAACATGAACTTCAGAATTAGAATATTCAATTTTTGCTTTAATTTTGCAGAATGAAAGAAGAGTCTTAACAACTCTTAAAATATAGTACGTTCAATAAATGCTTAAAAATATAAAGAATAT
>SFIS01000073.1 GCA_004555245.1 Bacteroidales bacterium | reverse complement strand
AAGCGCATAGCCCAGGGTAGAGCGTAGCGACACCCTGGGTTATTTCATGTAGGTGATGGTCGCGCTGAAAGCGCAAAAGCGTAGATAACAGCAGGATATTTAACGCTTTTGCGCTTTGGTTTTTACGACAACAAAGACAACAAAGACAACAGAGACAATATCAACAATAACAACTTTTCTGTTGCAGAAGTAATCCCGTTGTCTGTGTTGTATGTCACCACTGACCGAAGGGAGGTAATGCGTTCGTAACCCGGGACGCAGTCCCGGGGGTATAAACACAGTGGCAACTGTCTGTAAGACAGTACCTCGCCATCAGCGGAGATGTAACAAGGTACTGCCTTTCAGGCAGCTGTATCCGCACGACTACCCGAGGGCTTCGCCCTCGTGTTCTTCTCCTTCGGGTCAGATCGCAAGCGAATCCGATTGACAACAACAAAAACAACTTTTACCAGCCTAAAGGCTGGTTGCCACTTGAGACTTGTTGATGGGTCTTTTGCTTGCGGTTTTTGTTTGTGGTTTTGGCTTTGGTTTTTACGACAACAGAGACAGCAGGATATTTAACGCTTTTGCGCTTACAGCGCGCATGGACAATGCCCAATTACACCCAGGGTGCCGCTGCGCTCTACCCTGGGTAAATCAGGAACAGTTCCATTTTGGGTACATCAAACTGTACACCCTACAAAATAAGGCGGCGGCTCTGTGTTTGTGCAGAACCGCCGCCTTGTCTCTTCCGGCTGTTGCCGTCAGTCGTAGTATTCGTCATCGTCGCTCCATGTGAAGATGGAGCCTTTCGTACCCAATCCACCTTCAAATTCATCATCACCGCCTTCACCGATTGGACCTTTTTTACCATCTACATCTCCAACCTCGGAACTACCATTTCCGCTTCCGCTTCCGCTTCCAGAGAGCAGTTCAGACATGATGTTAGCGTTTAGGACAAGAATCTCTGGACTTATATAATTCTTCTTCATTTATATTCTCCTTTGTTTGTTGTTAAAAGTAAGCTGGGGTTATTTAACCATGAATTTCTTTCCGCCTTTGATGTATATTCCCTTCGGCTTTGCGTTGTTTCCGCCAATCATCTGTCCGTTGAGGTTATACACTCGCTGCGCGTTGTCTCCCTCGCCTGCGATGATTGTTATCTCTTCGTTTATGCCCGTTGTCCCGCCGTCAGTCTCTTCTCCGAAGAGCGACATCTGGGTGACCTTTGTGCTGTTGGCATTGCCTCCGAAGAAGTTACTGTAGTCTTGTGCACCACCATCACGGGCTGTTGCCTGCACTACGCACTTGTTAGGACTCCATGCCATCTGTGTACCGGTAAAGAACCAGAACTTATGCGCTGTATCATTCTTTTTCTTTGCATATATGTAGCTGTATTGCGGTATGGTTACTTCCTTAAAATCCGCCGTTGCCACTCCTGCGTCAGCATTTGTTGCTGTAGCAGTCGATACCTCCGTCACATAGTTTCCTACGAAGCGGTATTCCGTGTGGTCTGCACCCACTGTCTCGTCGTTCGCATTCGCCTGGATGATAGTAGGCAGCGGCGAGCCGGTCTCCAGTTTGTAGTCCTTAATGTTATACATTCCGTTAGCGTCTTCGCTGCTCTTTGTCGGATATATCATGTATGCCTCGTGGCTGTAAATCACAATGTCGTTATCGGCAGGACTGCCACTCTCTTTATTGTATGCAAGAGTCTTTGCGTCGCGTGTCCATTTCGTCGCATACACATCGTTCTGGAAGCGTAGTGTGATGCTCTTGTTGCCCTTGCCGTCATCCGTGCGTGTGACAGACGAGAAGCGGCAAACGTGTGTGCCGGGACCGAACACATCGTCCACCTGCGCCTTCGTCATGTTGAACGGCACGCAGATTGTCCACCAGTTGCTGCCTGTCACAGAGATTGGATATTCTGGCTCATTTTCCGGATCCTCGTCTTTCTTCGTGTCGGCGTTGGTGAGCACGAACTGACGAGTGCCCATGTGGGCAATCTTCTGAAGTTCGTCCAACGTGTAATATCCATCTCCTGTGCTTGGATGTTCATCTGTTACCAGATTATATCCGGCATACGCCAGCACTTTTAAGTCTTCCGGTGAGAGCTCAGGGCGGTACGTTTCCACGCCGTCCCAGTTGTACCCGAGCGAGTTCACTACGTACGAGCGGTTCCACTGCGACTGACTTGGCCATATATACTGTGAGCCGAGGTATGTGTCCTCATATCCGTAATTAACTGTTTTGTATGCTGTGCACGCTCCGAACTTGAGGGGCTCTGTTACATTTTCCTTGCCGACAACATCGTATGAATCTGAGTCTTCTGAACTCTGATCATAGTGGAATTTCCCTTTCGAGTCGCGGTGTGTCTTATACACACGTGTGATGTCGGTGTATTTGGCTCGCTTCTCGTCTGTCAGTCCTGTAGGGAAGTGCAGGATGGCGAAATAGTAGCTTCCGTTCTTGTAGTTCTCACGGTTGGCATATCCGTTCTTTGCGTCATCCATCATATTAGTTACTGTCGGCATCTGCCCTTCTGTTCCTGGATAGAATCCGTTGTTTCCCATGAGGGTGTGTGCAGAGAATGCCGTGCCTTCGCCCCAGTCCGTACTGTATGTCGATTTGCCTATCGGCATGATGGGCGCATCTGCTCCGAGGAAGAAGACATCCTGATACTCTCTGAAGTTGAAAGCGAACGGACCGATATACTTCACGCTTGCCGGAATCTCTATTGTCTTCACCGTCATCTCTGATGGCAGGGCGAAGGCGGAGTTGCCGATGTATTTAAGTCCGGCATTGAACTTCAAATCTTTAATATTTGTCAGACCTGCGAATGCCGCATCTTTTATGATGCGCAGAGTAGATGGGAATTCTATCTCTGTAACTTTTTTGCATGAATTGAATGCGTTTGTTCCTATCACCTCCAGCGTTTTTGGCAATACAACTTTCTCTAAATTACCCATATAAATGAAAGCACCATCAGCAATAGTCTCATAACCATCTGGAATGATCAATGTTGTCAATGATTCTATAAATTTGTATCCTGATAAGATTCCAGCTGGTACAACCATCTTTTCCTCTGTTCCTTCCTGAAAGATATTCTCAGCAGCAGAGAAATCCGGTTCTTTTTTTACAGTAGTTTTTTTCGTAAGAGGGATAGTAATAGTAGTCAGACTTGTGCAACCTGACACAAAATTAAAAGAATTTTCTCCGAGGCCTTCGAATGTCGTTGCCCCAAAATCAACCTCTTTGATTGTTGTGTTTGATTGATAATCACCTAACTTTAGGATGGCATTTATTATGTTACTATTTATCTTTAGTGATGTAGGCGCATCCTCATTTACGAAAATGACCCTCTCATAACTGCCACTTTTCACCATATCTTTAAGCGTGTTGCAAAAAGACTTCGTTTCAGTTATACTCTTCTCAATGTAGTTGCTTGCAGTAAACGATTCTGTTAAATTCTCAGCCGTGTACAACTCGTAAGAAATCGAGCCAGCTGTGTAATAGGTAGCAGATTCGTTATATATAGCAGAAGTCCCTTCCGCTATCTCTGTATAGCTGCCTCCTCCGTCGGTTGAAACGTAAATTGTCTGTGCAGCGGTGAACATTGTGGCCTCAGAGCAATAGTCTTTCATGTCAGGTATTGCGTTTGCTTTAGTTTCAGTCCCATTTACTTTTACAAAATATTGACCATTATCGGCATCTATAATGTAATAATTATTTGTTGTAATAACATCGGATGCAACTACTAAAGTTCCATCACCAATCCAGTACCCTTCAGTTGCTGAAGAATGAGCGGTTGCTGACGTAAATACTTTTCCTACATACTCACTCTTCAGATATTTATCTTTTGAAAAACTTTTCACATACGTTGTGTTTGACAAGAATGGTTTTTCTGAGGTGTTCTCAATCTCAGTCTTTTCTCCCACCACTAAATAATAATAAGATGTGTTATCGTGGAAGGCATCTCCTGCATTTACGCTTGCGTAGCTATCGCCTGTATTTACAAATACAGCACCTACCGCCGTAGCAGTAAATTTGGTTTCATAAGTATTAATTTCCAGCTTCGTCAAATCCCCTTTTCCGGACACGACGAGTGTCTTGCCCCCGTCTTCTGTAGCGAACGAAGCCCAAGCAGGAGTAGTTTCCTGTGCTGCTATGCTGAAGGCGGCAAGCAGCGAAGATGCCAGTAGTGTGAATCTTTTAAGCATTTTGGTCAGTAGATTTATTGTTTCTTTGTTTCTATATATTCAATTAAGTGCTGATACGGCAAAACACAATAACGCAAGGTGTAGTGTGCCGAGGCGCATAAAGTTTCAGAATGTGGTTTCGCACATCCTTTCTCTTTACAGAAACATTGTTGGTTTTTTGTTGTTAACCCTGTTTGCTTTTTGTTGCGTCTGCCGGGCTGTTGCGTCAGTCGTGCCCAATGCTGTGGCAGTTAGCTTGATAAATCGTTTCTGTTGTCCAAGTCTGTCGTGTCAGTATTTATTGTAAATGATAAAATAGTATCATGTCCTCCGTGCGGTGTCGGCAGATTGTTTCTCCGTCCTGTCCCCGCAGCCGGATTCTTCTTTAAGTATCGCACTGCAAAGATATATATAAATTGTTGTGGCAGCAAATTCGGGGGGGGGTAAAACGCAATTTTCAACTTTAATTAACATCTATTAAACATTAGATTCGTGGTTTTTGACAATTTGACATGGTTTATGCGTGTTTTGTGACATACGTGTCTTCGGCATGGCGAAGGCTTCTCCGTGCCGCAGAATTGTTGTTTTGGCACAGCAGACAGTTGGTTGCCATGATGTGGTATAGGATAAAATAGTATCAGTCGTGACGATGTCTGACATTCTCCTGCACACTTTTCGGACGTGGTTTTTATAAGGAAAAACGCCTGGGAACACTGCTTTTCATGCTGATTATGTGCCTTTTCGGGTCTCGTTAAGTGTCATTGGGGTTCTAATCTTGACTATTTGAGGCTCCAATCTTGACTATTTTGGGCTCCAATCTTGACTATTTGAGGCTCCAATCTTGACTATCTTGGGCCCCAATCTTGACTATCTTGGGTGGTGTGTGTGGTTGTGTGGAAACGGGAATAGACGTAAAGTTTTGTGTATCAATACTTTATAAAAATGCCGAAAAAATCGTCCGAAAACCGTCTCCTCTCCTCTCGTTGTGCTGTAGGCTGTAGAAATAGTGTCATGAAATGTCAAAATAGTATCAGTGGGAGGTCGCGGTGTGCGTCTCATGCGTAGTGTGGCATGGTGTGCGGGCAAAAAAACAGCGTGTCACGGAGGTTGTCCGTGACACGCTGTGTGGGGTGGCTTGCAGGTGTGGCGCGCCTGCCGTCGTCTTACGTTTTGTCAGTGTAGTGCTTACACTTGATATGGCTCCCGGGGTGTTTTTTTTAACTGTTGGCGATTGAGAAGCTGGTTGCTTTTTTTTTAACGACAACACAGACAACAGAAACAACAGGAAGAACGGGCGCAACTGCGGATGTCACGAAGTGACATGCAACACAGACAACGGAAGTTAGCTGTTGGCGGTTGAGAAGCCGGTTGCTTTTTTTTAACGACAACGCAGACAACAGAGACAACGGAAGTCTCCTGTTGGCTGTTGAGAAGCTGGTTGCTTTTTTTTTAACGACAACACAGACAACAGAAACAACGGGAAGAACGGGCGCAACGGATGGATGTCACGAAGTGACATACAACACAGACAACGGAAGTTAGCTGTTGGCTGTTGAGAAGCTGGTTGCTTTTTTTTAACGACAACACAGACAACAGAAACAACAGGAAGAACGGGCGCAACTGCGGATGTCACGAGGTGACATACAACACAGACAACGGGATTACCTCTGCAACAGAAAAAAGTTGTTATTGTTGTTACTGTTGTCGTAAAAAAAGATGGTTCTCGGCTGACATAGCCCGTGGTTGTATGGACTGACAAAAACCAGAATAAACCCCTTGAAGAGGATGGGGCAGAGCCCTGGTGTCAGGCTTCCGCTTTTGTCTTATAAGAGCGAGCTCTTAACGCCAAAAGCGGAAGCCTGACACCACCTTCTTTCAGAAGGCTCCATCCTCTTCAAGGCGATAAACAGGAAATAAACAGTTTCTCATAACAGCACATTGTATCTGCCCCAACATCATTGTGATAATACATCTCTTGTGGAGTTCACGAAGCATATTATCATATTGTATCTACACCAATATCATTGTGATAATACATCTGCGAATGGGATTCTGTATTCAGTCATTGTTACAGAAGGAAGAGTCTATTGCCTGTTTATCCACCCTCTCGCTGCCTCTATGATAGTGTCTTCGCCCTTCATGATGTCGTTGTCGTTGAGGCTGACGCTGATGTCCGGCAGTATGCCGTTCTCCACGCTGTTTCTTTCTGTGTCGTACATGGGGCATGCGCTGAACCGCACCGCCCATCCGTTAGGCAGTTCAGACGAGAACGGCAGTCCTCCTCCTCCCCCTGTCGCGTCGCCTATTATGACGGCTCCGCACACGCGCATATATTTCACGAACTCGTTAGCCGCGCTATATACGCCCCTGTTTGTCAGCACAGCGACGGGTTTCTGCCATCTCAGGCGTTGCGGAGGTGTCAGCCGTTGCTCGTAGAACGGCGAGAAGTCGTTGTGTCCCTTCCCCGTCTTGTGGCGCATATATCCCACGAGGCGTTCGGTGTCGGTGAAGCGTGCGGCGAGGCGTTCGGCGGCCGTCAGCATACCTCCGCCGTTCGAGCGCACGTCGATGATGATGCCGTTGCACGGCGCGAGGTAGAGCATCACCTCGTCGAGGTTGCCTTCGCCGAAGGCGGTGGAGAACGAGGGGCAGCGCACATAGCCGATGTTGTCCGGGAGGATGCGGTAGTTGAGTGTGGCGGCGATGCGATAGTCTGTGCCGAGATAGCGGCGTATGAGAGTGTCGGAGAGGTTGGTGGGGTAGTCTTCTTTCCACGACCAGTTGCGTGCGTAGTCGAAGGCGGAGACGAGGTTGACGTGTCCGTCGCGCAGCTCGCCCAGCATGTTCGCGCATAGTTCGAAGAGCTGTTCGCGCGAGAGGCGGTCAGAGGCTTGCGGGATGTAGCGTCTGCCCACCTCGTCCCATTCCACGCCGAGTGTCTCGCGTTTCTCGTCGAAGAAGCAGTAGTGCTCGTCCATGATCTGCCACAGCGCCTTGAGGTTTTCAGATGGCGTGTCGGCATACTCCTCTTCGTTTATGCAGCCCGTAGGGAGAACGAGTGCGAGGAGCATGGCGAGGGCATGTGTGCAAGCCGTTGCGATGCGGAGGATGTAGCGCGGCGGGTTGCCGGACGGCGTGCCGTGTTGTATGGTCAGTGGTGTGGCGGTGTGGGATGTGGTGTGTTTCATCGTGGGGACCTCCTTCCTGCAGTGAATGTGTGAACGATGCCGACGACGAGGGCAGAGGTGTATGAGTGCTGTTTCAGGTTGTTGACAGCCTGCTGGCGGTAGTCGCCGAGGTATCCGATGCGCCATGTGGTGTTGAGAAAGGGTATGTCCGCCGTCAGCGAATGGCGCAGCGACGGCATGGCGGCGAGGGTAGTGGGCACGATGTTATGGTCGTAGTGTCCCTCGCTGAAGATTTCGTAGTACGACTGTCCGTAGTTCGGCGAGAATGTGATGCCGACGAGCGGTGCCGACGCCTCGTATGCGAGGCGCACCTTGTGCAGCTGCATCTCAGCCCTTGCCGTGGCGGTGATGTTTATGAGGCAGCGCGCCTGTACGGGGTTGTTGCCGTTGCGGGTGTTGTAGAGCATGCCGGCGAGGGCCTCTGCGCCACCTCCGCCGTGTATGGTGATTCTGTTGTCGCAGAGGTGCCAGGAGTGTAGCACGGCGTAGGCGAAGCGGTAGTCGGCCGCGAGGAGGGCGCCGTTCTCTGACCGCGATTCGCCTTCTGCGAGGCGTCCCTCGTTGATGATGAGGCGGAGCCATGGGCTGTCGTCGCGCCGGCGTATGGTGTGTGAGACGTAGCGCAGCTCAGGTCCGGCGTAGTGGAGGGGCGAGAGATATGTGTCTTGCGTGCTGTTGTAGCCCACGCCCAGCATCTTGGCGTTTGTCACGACGGGGTCGGGGCGTGGCGCGGATGCCGTGTCTGCCTCTGCCCCGCCGCCGCAGGCGGAGGAGGGGAGGGGAAGGGCGAGGAGCAGGATGGCTGTGATGGTGTGTCGCATAGATTCTTGAGGCTTGATTTGTGTTTTGACGATTCTTTTAATGTTTTGTTACTTAAGTTTGTAATTAATGACCAGCCTGTAAGGCTGTACTAAGCGAAGCGGTCGTAACCCAGGACATAGTCCTGGGGTTATACGCTACTGGGATAACTGTCTGGAACCAACGGTCACTGACCAACGGGAGGTAATGACAGTACCTTGAAAATAATCATCATAAGACAGTACTTTGATAATAATTGTCATAAGACGAGGTACTGTCTTTCAGACAGTTACTATTCTTTGTATTACCGAGGGCTTCGCCCTCGGTTACGACCGCTTCGCTTAGTATAGCCTTCCAGGCTATTCCCCGTCATGTGACAGTTTACGACCGCTTCGCTTAGTATAGCCTTCCAGGCTATCCCCCGTCATGTGACAGTTTACGACCGCTTCGCTTAGTACAGCCTTCCAGGATGCTCTTTAATTACATACAAACTTGAGTTCTTTATTGGTTTTTACGACAACAGAGACAACGGGGACAACGTGTGAAATGTCAACAGTTGTCACTGTTGTCTCCGTTGTCTTCTAAAAAAGAGTGTGCGAAATTCTGTAAGACGGGGACAAGGCATGAAGAGTGAACCGGGGGTGTCAGTCTTCAAACTTGAAGCTGAGCTGTCCCGTTATCTCGTCTATGATTTCCTGCTCTGTCTTTCCTGCATCTGGGTCGAGGTTCTCTGCCTGTTCCGCCTTCTCCGTAGTCTCTTCCGGCATCGTGTCTTGCGTGCCGGTGTCGGCATCGGGAGTGTCTCCGGCAGAGTTGTCGATGTCTGTGTCGTCTTCAGACACGTCGGTCGGCGGCGTCTCTTCTACGACATCCTCCACCTCCCACATCGCCACGCGTCTGCCTTTCGACTTGAAGCCCGACACCTTGACATCGACGAAGGTCTCGCAGTCGATGGTCAGCGGGTCGTGTCTCAGTGCGTCAGTGGCAGAGAACTCGATGCGCACGCGTGGGCGGGCGGTGTCTGTCAGCAGTGCGATGGAGGAGTTGGCAGCGCCCAGCATGTTCTGGCTGCGTTTTGTCGCCGTGTCCATGCGGAAGCGTTTGATGTAGATCTGTCCCTGCTGCTCGCCGTTGCGGAAGAGGAGTGTCCACACCTTCGCCGTGTTGAGCTTCTCGATGCGCAGGATGTTCTCCTCGTAGTGGTTGTCGAGGTCGAACGACGAGAGGTAGAAGTCGCCGTTGGAGAGGATGACGAGGATGCGGTCGTCGTCGTTGAACTTCCCGAGACATTCGCCGCGTCCCTCGTAGTTCAGGCGGCGCACGTCGCGGTCGAACCACACGTCGCGCCCCTCGAGTGTAGAGCGTCCGCGCGACTTGAGCGAGATGCGGTGGACGGGGTGTTTGGATATGATGTTGCCGATGGCGCTGCGGGTTTTCACGGCGAGAGAGCTGAAGTCATATTCCACGAAAATCTTCTTCAGCTTCGGCGAGGGTTCGAGTGTGAGCTTTATGACCTCCGCCTCGCCGTTGGGGTTGGCGGTGAAATACATGATGCGGGAGCCGGGCGTGCCCCTTGTCAGGTCGTACTCGGAATCGCGTGTGAAGCTGGTGACGTTGAAGCGTTTCACATAGCAGTAGCCCTGCTTGCCGTCGCGATACACCACATTGTATATAGTGCGCGCGTCGTTGCGCTTCTGCACCTGCAGATGGACGATGTTCTTGCCTACGAAGATTTTCTCCGCCACCTTGACGACCTTGTATTTCCCGTCGCGGTAGAAGATGATGATGTCGTCGAGCGACGAGCAGTTGCACACGAACTCGTCTTTCTTCAGTGCGGTGCCGATGAATCCCTCCTGCCGGTTGATGTACAGCTTCTCGTTGGCTTCCACGACACGTACGGCGTCGATGTTCTCGAAGCTGCGAATCTCTGTCAGTCTGGGATGTGCGCCGCCGTATTTCTCTTTGAGATGCGCGAACCACCGGCATGTCACGGCGGTGAGGTCGGCAAGGTCTCTGTCGATGTCCGCCACCTCCGCCCTGATGGCAGCCATCATCTCTTCTGCCTTGTCCTTGCTGAACTTCAGTATGCGCTTCATCTTTATCTCCATGAGGCGCAGGATGTCGTCTTTCGTCACCTCGCGCACCAGTTGCGGATAGTAGGGTGTCAGCCTGTCGTCGATATGTTCGCAGGCGGCGTCGAGAGTGGCGGCCTGCTCGTACTTGCGGTCTTTGTATATACGCTCCTCGATGAAGATTTTCTCGAGCGAGGCGAAGAAGAGCTGTTCCATGAGTTCGCCGCGGCGTATCTCCAGTTCCTGGCGTATGAGGTCTTTCGTCTGTTCGGCACTGTGTCGCAAGACGTCCGAGACGGTGGCGAAGACCGGCTTGTCGTTCTGTATGACACAGCAGTTGGGCGAGAGGCTCACCTCACAGTCGGTGAAGGCGTAGAGGGCGTCGATGGTCTTGTCTGACGAGATGCCGGGTGCGAGATGCACGAGAATCTCCACCTGCGCCGCCGTCATGTCTTCAACTTTGCGGGCCTTGATCTTGCCTTTCTCTATGGCAGACGTGATGGATGCGATGAGGGTCTCTGAGGTTTTGGAGAACGGGATGTCGCGGATGACGAGGGTCTTCTGGTCGAGTTTCTCTATCTTCGCCCTCACGCGCACCTTTCCGCTGCGGTGGCCGTCGTTGTATTTCGAGACGTCGATAGAGCCTCCGGTGGGGAAGTCGGGGTAGAGCGTGAAGCTCTCTCCCCGCAGTGCGGCGATGGCGGCGTCACACAGCTCGTTGAAGTTGTGGGGCAGAATCTTGCACGACAGTCCGACCGCGATGCCGTCGGCACCCTGTGCGAGCAGCAGGGGGAACTTGACGGGCAGCGTGACGGGCTCCTTGTTACGGCCGTCGTAGGAGAGCTGCCATTTCGTCGTCTTGGGATTGAACACCGTCTCCAAGGCGAAATGCGAGAGGCGCGCCTCGATATAGCGCGGAGCGGCGGCACGCGAGCCGGTGAGGATATTGCCCCAGTTGCCCTGACAGTCGATGAGCAGGTCTTTCTGCCCCAACTGGACAAGGGCGTCGCCTATCGACGCGTCGCCGTGAGGATGGAACTGCATGGTGTGGCCCACGATGTTCGCAACCTTGTTGTAGCGACCGTCGTCCATGCGCTTCATCGAATGAAGGATGCGGCGCTGGACCGGCTTCAGACCGTCCTCGATATAGGGGACGGCACGCTCAAGGATGACGTAGGAGGCATAGTCGAGAAACCAGTTCTGATACATGCCGGAGAGATGGTGGACGACAGAGGCATCGAAACGGTTGGAGGAGGCTGGGCGGGAGGTGGTGTTTTCTTCGTTCATTGGATTGATTCTGTTGACGAGGTTTTTTCTGTTGACGGGTTGAAGGGTTTCAGTTGACGGGTTGAAGGGTTTGTCGGTGAGTGGAGATAGTATATATGGCTCGTTTGTGACAGGCTGCCCAATATGCTGACATTCTGTATGAAAAGCATAACCGGGCGGGCGCATCTGCCTGATACCTATCTATGCAAAATTAATCAAATATAACGGGATGGCAAAAAAAATTGACATATTTTTGAAGTTTCGGAGTTTTTTTGTACCTTTGCAGGGTTGAAAAGCAGCGCTTTGGCTGTTTTCCGGCTGTCATGCCGAAGTAATAAAATAGCATATCCGATGGAAAAGAAAACCCTCATACGCCCCGTGACAAACCGGCGGGAGATGAAGACCTTCGCCGCTCTGGCAAACAGACTCTATGAAGGATGCGAATACTATGTGCCCGACTTGGAGTTTGATGTCTGCAACATGTTTGACGGGAAGAAGAATCCCGCGTTTGAATTTTGCGATGCACAACTCTTCATCGCATATAAGGACAATTTCGCCGTGGGACGCGTGGCGGCAATGATAAACCATCGCGCCAACGAGAAATGGAACGTGCGCAACGTGCGCTTCGGATACCTTGACTTCATCGACGACGACGAGGTGTCGCGCGCACTGCTTGACGCCGTGGAGCAATGGGGCAGGGAACGGGGTATGACACACTGCCAGGGACCGATGGGATTCACCGACTTCGACAAGGAGGGAATGCTGGTGGAGGGATTCGACAAACTCGGATCGATGACCACGTTCTACAACTACCCGTACTATCCGGAACACCTCGAGAGACACGGATATAAGAAAGAGGTGGACTGGGTGCAGATACGAGTGGCTGTGCCGCAGGAAACGCCGGAAAGATTTGTGAGGGTGGGCGAACTGGTGAAGAAGAGATACAACCTGAGAGTGGTGAAACTGAACGGCAGAATGCTTTTCAAGGAAGGCTACGGACAGAAGGTGTTCAACCTGCTGAACGAGGCGTACGAGCCGCTCTTCGGATTCTCAGCACTCTCGCAGAGGCAGATGGACGAGATGGTGAAGCAGTATTTCCAGCTCATCAACATGGACCTCGTCACTACGGTGCAGGACGAAGAAGGCAATGTGGTGGCGGTGGGCGTCACTATGGGAAGTCTGTCGAATGCCATAAGAAAATCGAAAGGGAGGCTGCTGCCCCTCGGATGGTGGCACATCCTGCGCTCGCTACGCTTCAGGATGGAGGACACGGTGGAGATGCTGCTTATAGCCGTGAAACCCGAGCTGCAGGGAAAAGGCGTCACGGCTCTCATATTCAGCGACCTCATCCCCATATACAACAAATACAAATTCAAATGGGCGGAGACAAACCCGCAACTCGAGACTAACCATAAGGAGCTGAACCAATGGGATGTGCTGAACCCCACATTCCCCAAAAGACGCAGGTGTTATCATAAGGCGTTGGCGAAGTGACGCCCGGCCGATAACCTGTCACGTGACGGGGGATAGCCTGGAAGGCTGGTCTTTAATTACTGTTCCTGATTTACCCAGGGTGTCGCTACGCTTTACCCTGGGCTATGCGCTTTTGCGCTTTGCCTTTCCTTTCAGCCGGCGACCTTTGGTTCAGCGCGCAAACGTAAAAGTTGGGTCAAGTGGCAACCAGCCTTTAGGCTGGTAAAAGTTGTTTTTGTTGTTGTCAACAGACAACATAGAGTTCAGAATCAGACCGTTGTTCCTGTTGTCGTAAAAACGTGAGGGGGGATAGCCTGGAAGGCTATACTAAGCGAAGCGGTCGTAACCGGGGGCGAAGCCCTCGGGTAGTCGTGCGGATACAGCTGCCTGGAAGGCAGTACCTTGTTACCTTGTTACATCTCAGCTGATGGCGAGGTACTGTCTTACAGACAGTTGCCACTGTGTTTATACCCCCGGGACTGCGTCCCGGGTTACGAACGCATTACCTCCCTTCGGTCAGTG
>SFIS01000144.1 GCA_004555245.1 Bacteroidales bacterium | reverse complement strand
TCCTTCATCCTTTTGTCGAATACCACCAACCATCAAAGTAAAGTAAATGGAAGAAAGCAAAGAGTTACAGGGTTTTTACAAGATATTCAGGGCGGTGATTTATGTCTCCATCCTGATGGAGTTCTTCGCCTACGCACTGGAGCCGGAGCAGTTGGACTTCTTGGGCGGCGTAGTGACGGATATCCACACTCGCATCAAGCGGTGGATGATTTACCATGACGGCAACCTCGTGTATAGCAAGGTGGCTACGTTCCTGCTGATATGTATCACCTGTGTGGGAACGCGCAACAAGAAGCATCTGGAGTTTGACGCTCGCAGGCAGGTGCTCTATCCGCTGCTGTCGGGAGTGCTGCTGATTGTGCAGTCCGTATGGCTGTTCGGTCATTCGATAATGCCCTGTTTCTATACCCTCCGTTTGAACACTTGGCTCTATATGCTCACTTCCATCGTCGGTGTCGTATTGGTGCATATCGCCCTCGACAATATCTCTAAGTTCCTGAAGGAAGGGCTGCTGAAAGACCGCTTCAACTTCGAGAATGAGAGCTTTGAGCAATGCAGGGAGTTGCAGGAGAACAAGTACAGCGTGAACATCCCTATGCGCTATTATTACAAGGGCAAGTTCCGCAAGGGATGGGTGAACATCGTCAATCCGTTCCGTGGCACATGGGTTGTGGGTACTCCTGGTTCTGGTAAGACCTTCTCCATCATCGAGCCGTTTATCAGGCAGCACAGCGAGAAGGGCTTTGCCATGGTGGTGTACGACTATAAGTTTCCCACTCTCGCCACCAAACTCTACTATCATTACTTGAAGAACAAGAATGCCAAGGACAGCAAGATGCCCCATGGCATGAAGTTCAACATCATCAACTTTGTGGATGTGGAGTATTCGCGCCGTGTGAACCCCATCCAGTTGAAGTACATCAACAACCTTGCCGCAGCGAGCGAGACCGCCGAGACCCTGCTTGAATCCCTGCAAAAAGGCAAGAAGGAAGGCGGCGGTGGCAGCGACCAGTTCTTCCAGACCTCTGCCGTCAACTTCCTTGCCGCCTGCATCTATTTCTTCTGCAACTACGGCAAGGAGCCCTACGACAAGGACGGAAAGATGCTGATTGCCGAGCGGCGTGAAGACCCAAAGACGAAAAGGCTGATACCCACAGGACGGGTGTTCGACCATTCGGGCGCGGAGGTGCAGCCCGCTTATTGGTTGGGCAAGTACAGCGACATGCCACATATCCTATCGTTCCTCAATGAGAGTTATCAGACCATCTTCGAGGTACTTCAGACCGACAACGAGGTAGCCCCCTTGCTTGGCCCGTTCCAGACTGCCTTTGCCAACAAAGCCATGGAGCAGTTGGAAGGTATGATTGGCACGCTACGTGTCTATACCTCCCGTCTCGCCACCAAGGAATCTTACTGGATATTCCACAAGGACGGCGATGACTTCGACCTGAAGGTCAGTGACCCGAAGAATCCAAGTTATCTGCTCATTGCCAACGACCCCGAGATGGAGAGCATCATCGGTGCACTGAATGCCTTGATTCTCAACCGCCTTGTAACGAGGGTGAATACAGGACAGGGCAAGAACGTTCCTGTCAGCATCATCGTCGATGAGTTGCCGACCTTGTATTTCCACAAGATAGACCGACTGATAGGCACAGCCCGAAGCAACAAGGTGAGCGTGGCACTTGGCTTTCAGGAACTTCCGCAGTTGGAAGCCGATTATGGCAAGGTGGGTATGCAGAAAATCATCACCACCGTGGGCAATGTGGTGAGCGGTTCGGCAAGAGCCAAGGAAACCCTCGAATGGCTGTCGAGTGACATCTTCGGTAAAGTAGTGCAACTCAAAAAGGGCGTGACCATCGACCGTGACAAGACCTCCATCAACCTCAATGAGAATATGGACAGCCTGGTGCCTGCAAGCAAAATCTCCGATATGCCCACAGGTTGGATATGTGGACAGACCGCCCGTGACTTCGTAGTCACCAAGACCGGGATGAACGGAAGCATGAACATCCAGGAGAGCGAGGAGTTCAAGACATCCAAGTTCTACTGCAAGACCGACTTCGATATGACGGAAATAAAGAAGGAGGAATCGGAGTATGTCCCTCTCCCTAAGTTCTATAAGTTCAAGTCGAAAGAAGAGCGAGAGCGCATCCTCTACAAGAACTTCGTTCAGGTTGGGGAGGACGTGAAAGCCATGAT
>SFIS01000072.1 GCA_004555245.1 Bacteroidales bacterium | reverse complement strand
ACATACGCGCATGAGGGCTTGGAATAGGTGGTTTTGTTTGAATTCATTGAACGACAATGGGTTCAAACTGACTTTTCATGTTTAGCGGACAACAATAATTTTTTATGCACAATTGTCCTTGGAACCACCGACTGCGTGAAGCCCACAAGACAAGTCTCGTCTATTTCATGGCAGGCAGTTGTGCCTGCTTATTATGCGAATCAGATACAAATTTATCAATAATCTCAGAATTGTGCAAGACACGCATGATGCCGTGTTTCATAATCACAAGACACAAAAGCTGATTATCAGCGTCTTGCGACATAAGCAACAGCAGCTCTGTAACAAAACAAGCCGTTGTCCCTGAGCCTCCGGTCTTGCCTTAAACCATTTTCTCAGCTGCAAATTGACGTGTTTTTTGACAGCAACATAATGACAAAAAACAATTCGACAGAAAAGACACATTATACATTGTACACCATCTGGGGCTAAAGTGTTGTCACTGTTGCCGTGATTTTTCACGGACGGCAGTTAGCCAGCATCAATGGCAGTGCAAATCGAATGCAGAGCCAAGCTTGAGCTATGCTGAGGTGCCGCCTGCCTTCGACAAAGTCAATGTTGTCACAGTAGTCTCTGTTGTCGTGAAAAAAAACGTCAACTTTTGCCGGGTTTTGCATTGCTGAATGAAGATTATTCTTTACCTTTGCACAGAAATACATCTGTTTATCACAATCAAACAAACAAACAAACAAGCATGACTGGAAAATACAAGGTTGTGACGTTGTGCGGCAGCACACGTTTCAAAGAAGAATTTATAGAGGCTCAGAAGCGGCTCACGCTGGAGGGCTGCATCGTGATAAGCGTAGGGCTGTTCGGCCACTCGGGCGACGATGATGTGTGGAAGCCGGGCGTCAAGGAGATGCTGGACGATATGCACCTGCGCAAGATTGACATGGCTGACGAGGTGTTTGTCGTCAACCCCGGCGGTTATATCGGCGAGAGCACGAGGCGGGAGATAGCCTATGCGCGTCAGAACGGCAAGTCCGTGACGTTCCTATGCGGCGAGGGCGCAGAGTGATGCGGCTTTCTGCAGCCGCACTTTTTACCGTTCATGGCTGACGCCCTGTGCGCCTTGCGTATATTGCTTTGACATACATAAAACGACAGACGGACTGGTCTGCCCCTTCTCATATTCTTAATGAGCGTTTGGGGCAAACCGGTCCGTCTGTCGTTTTGTTTGTTGTTGTATTATTTGCTTACGAGTTCCATTGTGTCTGAAGCAATCATCAGCTCTTCGTCGGTAGGAATGACAACTACTTTCACACGCGAATCAGGTGTAGAGATGACAGCCTCTTCGCCTCTTGTGCGTGCATTGACTTCCTTGTCAAGTTTCACTCCCATGAACTCCAGTCCTTCGCAAGCGGCCTCTCGCATGGATGTCTGGTTTTCTCCTACGCCGGCAGTGAACACGAGTACGTCAATGCCTCCCATTGCAGCCGCGTATGCCCCGATGTATTTCTTGACACGGTAGAAATATGAATCCTCTGCGATTATTGCGCGTTCGTTTCCGCTCTTTGCAGCGTTCTCTATGTCACGCATATCGCTTGACAGACCCGTCAGTCCTGCAATTCCCGACTGTTTGTTGAGGAGGTTTGACACCCCGTCGGCGTCGAGACCGAGTTTCTTCTGTATGAAAGTCACTGCTCCGGCATCGATGTCGCCAGACCGTGTACCCATCATGACACCTTCGAGCGGTGTGAGACCCATTGAAGTGTCAACACACTTTCCGTCAACGACAGCCGCGAGCGAGCCTCCGTTTCCGATGTGTGCCGTCACCACCTTTGTCCCTTCAGCCTTCATGCCGAGGAATTCGAGTGCGCGTGCCGAGACGTAGCGGTGTGATGTTCCGTGGAAGCCGTAGCGGCGGACGCCGTATTTCTCATACAGCTCGTATGGCACGGCATAGAGGTAAGCCTTCGGCGGCATTGTCTGATGGAACGCCGTGTCGAACACTCCTACCTGCGGCAGTCCCGGCATGAGTTCAGAAACAGCATCGACACCTTTCAGGTTGGCGGGGTTGTGTAGTGGCGCGAGGTCGCTGCATGCCTTGAAAGCTTCAATCACCTCCGGCGTGATGACTACCGACTTTGCGAATTTCTCGCCTCCGTGCACCATGCGGTGGCCTACGGCGTCGATCTCGTCGAGCGATTTGATTACACCAATCTCCGGGTCAGTGAGCAGAGAGAAGATAAACTTGACGCCCTCGGTGTGTTCCGGGATGTCGTGCATGATTTGTTTTTTCTCGCCCGAAGGGAGTTTCACTTTCACGAACGCGCCGTCGAGACCCACGCGTTCTGCACCGCCCGATGTCATCACGGAGCTGTCGTCCATGTTGTAGAGGGCATACTTTATTGACGACGAACCGCAGTTCAATACAAGAATTTTCATTTCCTTTTCAGTTTATGTTTATTGGGTTATAGACCGGATTATTTTGCGTCCATCGCCTGACAGGCTGTGATTGCCACGAGGTTGACGATGTCTTCGACAGAGCATCCTCTCGAGAGGTCGTTGACGGGCCGTGCAATGCCCTGCAGTATAGGTCCGAGGGCAGTTGCTCCGCCGAGGCGCTGCACGAGTTTATAGCTTATGTTTCCCACTTCGAGGTTAGGGAAGACGAGAACGTTTGCTTTTCCGGCGATGTCAGAACCCGGCGCTTTCTTTGCGCCTACGGATGGCACGAGAGCGGCGTCAGCCTGCAGCTCTCCGTCGATTTTGAGTTCCGGGTCGAGTTCTTTGGCTATGCGTGTAGCCTCAACGACTTTATCCACCACCTCGTGCTTTGCGCTGCCTTTTGTCGAGAACGAGCACATCGCCACGCGCGGCTCAGCGAAGCCTGCCACAGACTTTGCTGTCTGTGCCGTGCAGACTGCGATCTGTCCGAGCTGGTTGGCGTCAGGCATCGGAGTGACAGCGACGTCGGCAAACACCATGACGCCGTTCTCGCCATACTGCGGCGCATCGGTGATCATGAGCATCGCTCCGCTGACGCACGTTATGCCTGGCGCAGTCTTGATGATCTGCAGTGCAGGACGCAGAGTGTCGCCAGTTGTCGAGAGAGCTCCGGAAATCTGTCCGTCGGCACCGTTAGTCTTTATTATCATGCATCCGAGATAGAGCGGGTTTTTCACCAGTTCGCGAGCCTGCTCTATTGTCATGCCCTTTTTCTTGCGAAGCTCAGCAAGCAGCTGTGCATACTCTTCAGATTTCTCGCAGTTCTCCGGGTCGATGAGTGTTGCCTTGCCGATGTTTTTCAGCCCTTTCTCCTCAGCGAGGGCAGCCACTTTCTGCGGGTTGCCGATAAGGATGAGGTCTGCGATGCCCTGTTCGAGGACGATGTCGGCTGCTGTGAGAGTACGCTCCTCTTCTGCTTCGGGGAGCACGATGCGCTGCTTGTTTGCCTTTGCGCGTTCAATGATTTGTTCTACCAATCCCATAGTTTTTTAGATTTATGATTTAGATTTGTTAGTTCTGCGTCCCTTATGTGGCATGGCGCGTATGCACGGGCTATGTCATGGTCTTTTCGCTTACAGCATACAAAATTACACATTTTTTATGAAACAACCTTATTTGTTCCGTTTTTTTTCATTTATTAACCTTAAACCCGACATCCGTCCATCCCGTCTCTCCTGTTGCAGGCACTGAAAAGCGGTGCAAAAACCCTGCCACGGTATGAAAAATCCTGACAACGAGAAAAGTTGAAATTAACATTTGTAAACGTCGGTTTTGTGGTCTTGAAAGGCTGTTTTTTTTGTTTTTCCAATCCAAAAAGCCTGTTTTTGATGCCAAAACAGTCAAAGTTGGGACGCAAAACAATATGAATGACGTTACAAAACAGTCAAGATGAGAGGCTCACTTTGACTATCTTGGGTGCCAAAACAGCTTATTTCGGCACATAAAACTGCTTTGCGGAAGCGGAAAATATGTTTATCACGCTGATTCACTGACGTTTACAGAAACCCTAAAAATACTGCGCTGTACGGCAGCGGAAGACATCCCGGAATTTTCTACGCGTTTCTCGCGGATTTGAAATCACAAGATATTGTGTGTTTTTGCGTAAAGAGACATGTCGGTCAAGGAAGTCTTCTCTCCTTAAAATTTATGAAATATTGGCAAAAATATAATAGAGTATAAATAATTTTTCCTAACTTTGTAGCGAATTATGCACAGGAGGGCAGACTGCGAAGAAGCGGTACAGAGCCAGCCTGAGAAAAAACAGGAACATTAACAACAACAACGTAATCAATGAACACAGGTAAAATTGACGTCTTGCTCGGTCTGCAATGGGGCGACGAGGGCAAAGGCAAAGTAGTCGATGTGCTTACACCGAAATATGATGTAGTGGCAAGATTCCAGGGCGGTCCCAACGCCGGCCACACCTTAGAGTTCGAGGGGCAGAAATACGTGCTGCGCTCCATCCCGTCAGGCATCTTCCAGGGCGGCAAGGTTAATGTCATAGGCAACGGCGTAGTGCTCGCCCCGGACCTTTTCATGGGCGAGGCGAAAGACTTGGAGAAGAGCGGCCACTCTCTGAAAGAGCGTCTGCACATCTCGAAGAAAGCGCATCTCATCATGCCTACCCACCGTCTGCTCGACGCCGCCTACGAATCGCTGAAGGGCAAGAACAAGGTTGGCACGACAGGCAAGGGCATCGGCCCTACCTACACCGACAAGGTGTCGCGCAACGGACTGAGGGTTGGCGACATCCTCGACGGCTTCGACGAGAAATACGCCGCCTGCAAGGCGAGACATCTCAGCATCCTGAAATCCGTAGGCTTCAGCTATGACGATGCAGCCCTCGCCGAGACAGAGCGAGTGTGGATGGAGGGTGTCAAATACCTGAAGGAGTTCAACATCGTAGATTCGGAACACGAGGTGGGCAGACTGCTGAGAGAGGGCAAGAGCGTGCTGGCAGAAGGTGCGCAGGGCACGATGCTCGACGTGGATTTCGGCTCCTACCCCTTCGTCACGTCAAGCAACACCATCTGTGCCGGAGCCTGCACGGGGCTGGGTGTCGGTCCTAACAAGATAGGCGAGGTGTTCGGCATCATGAAGGCATACTGCACACGTGTCGGAGCCGGTCCGTTCCCCACAGAACTATTTGACGAGACTGGGCAGAAGATGCGCGACATCGGACACGAATACGGAGCCGTGACGGGACGCGAGAGACGCTGCGGATGGATAGACCTCGTGGCTCTGAGATACTCCATCATGGTGAACGGCGTGACACAGCTCATCATGATGAAGAGCGACGTGCTCGACACCTTCGAGACCATCAAGGCGTGTACGGCATACAAGGTTGACGGCGTGGAGACACGCGACTTCCCGTACAGCATCGACAAAGGCATCGAGCCGGTATATGCCGAGCTGCCGGGCTGGCAGACGGACATGACGCGCTACACGAGCGAAGAGGAGTTCCCGAAAGAGTTCAAAGACTACATCGCATTCCTCGAAAGAGAGCTTGACACCCCCATCACCATCATCTCCATCGGTCCCGACAGGGCACAGACAATCATCAGGAAACAGAAATAGAAACACACATGAAACCTTCAATACCAAAGGGTACGCGCGACTTCGGCCCCGTAGAGATGGCTAAGCGCAACTATATCTTCAACACCATCAGAGAGGTGTACGCCCTCTACGGCTTCAGCCAGATAGAGACTCCCTCCATGGAGAACCTCTCGACACTGATGGGCAAATACGGCGAGGAGGGAGACAAGCTCCTGTTCAAGATTCTCAACTCCGGCGATTTCCTGCACGGCATGACAGCCGACGAGGTGGCCAACACCTCGACGCTGAAGCTCGCCGCGAGATTCTGCGAGAAAGGTCTGAGATACGACCTCACCGTCCCCTTCGCACGCTATGTGGTGCAGCACCGTGAAGAGCTGCAGATGCCTTTCAAGAGATACCAGATACAGCCGGTATGGAGAGCCGACCGCCCGCAGAAGGGACGCTACCGCGAGTTCTACCAGTGTGACGCCGACGTCGTAGGCTCGGATTCTCTCCTCAACGAGGTGGAGCTGATGCAGATTGTCGATACCGTCTTCACGCGCTTCGGTATCAGGGTGCAGATAAAAATCAACAACCGCAAGATTCTGACAGGCATAGCCGAGGTCATCGGCGAGGCCGACAAGATCGTGGATATCACCGTAGCCATCGACAAGCTCGACAAGATAGGCCTCGAAGCCGTCAACGACGAGCTGCGCGCCAACGGCCTCTCTGACGCCGCCATAGAGAAGCTGCAGCCCATCATCAAACTCGAAGGCACGAACGACGAGAAGCTGCAGACCATACGCGAGGTGCTCGGCGGAAGCGAGACCGGACTGAAAGGCGTGGCGGAATGCCAGTATATCCTCGACATGCTGAAGGGTACGCTAAAGAACGAGATACAGCTCGACCTCACCCTCGCACGAGGACTGAACTACTACACGGGCGCCATCTTCGAGGTCAAAGCCCTCGACGTGCAGATAGGCTCCATCACCGGCGGCGGACGGTATGACAACCTCACCGGCATCTTCGGAATGCCCGGACTGTCGGGAGTAGGCATATCATTCGGAGCAGACCGCATCTACGACGTGCTGAACCAGCTCGACCTCTACCCAGAAGAGGCGGTCAGCACCACACAGCTGCTCTTCATCAACTTCGGCGAGAAAGAGACGGCCTACTGCCTGCCCATCGCCAGAAAGGCAAGGGAGAGGGGCATACGCACCGAAGTATTCCCCGATGCGGTGAAGATGAAGAAGCAGATGTCGTACGCCAACGCAAAGAACATCTCCTTCGTGGCGCTTGCGGGCGACAACGAGATGGCGGAAGGCAAAGTGACGCTGAAGAATATGCTTACGGGCGAACAGAAACTCCTCACGCCCGAAGAGCTTATAGATGCGATAGGATGAGCATTTGAAGCTGGCGGACGAGAATAACATCACGAACGCCACAAACGACAATAACATCACGAAAGACAATAACGTCACGAACGCCACTACTGGAAACTAACAACCTGAAACTAATATGAAACACCACATCAGACTGGCGGCATGGCTCGTCATGATTCTTGCTGTCACGCTTGCCGTCACGTCAGGTTCAAGACGGAAGACGACAATCTTCATGGTCGGAGATTCCACCATGGCGAACAAAGACATATCAAAAGGCTCGCCCGAACGCGGGTGGGGCATGATGCTGCAAGGATGTTTCGACGAAGACATCATCGTTGACAACCACGCACTCAACGGACGCTCGTCAATCTCATTCATACGCGAAGGACACTGGCAGAAAGTGCTGGACCTCATAAAGCCCGGAGACTACGTCTTCATACAGTTCGGACACAACGACGAGAAAGCCGACAAGCCGGGCAGCATACGCCACACCGACCCCGGCACGACATTCGACGCGACACTCGAACGCTACATCAACGAGACACGCGCCAAAGGCGGCATCCCCGTGATGTTCAACAGCGTGGAACGGCGCCTCTTCTACGACAAGCGCAAGGCCGACGCCATGGCACAGAAGGCTGACGACGGCACGGCTGACGACGAGACGCTGCGCGACTTGGAATACGGCGACGAAGAGGTGAACACACTATATCTCGTGCCGACACACTACACCACTGACGGCGACTACACCGCCGCACCGCGCCTCGTGGCGATACGCAACAACGTGCCGTTTGTTGACGCCACAACCATAAGCCACCACCTGGAACAGGACCACGGCATCGTAGGATCGAGAAAGCTGCACGTATGGCTGAAGCCCGGAGAGGTGGAAAGCATCCCGGACGGCAGACGCGACAACACACACTACAGCATCTACGGCGCACGGGTGGTAAGCAGACTGCTCGCCGATGCCGTAGGAGAAGTCGTGCCCGAACTGAAAAAGCATATCAGACACTACGACTATGTCGTGTCGGACAAGGGACGCGGCGACTTCATGACACTTCAGGAGGCGGTAGATGTCATCCCTGAGAACACGAAGGCTACAATACTCCTGCTCGACGGGACATTCAAAAAGCCGGCAACGCAAAAAGGCACAAGAATAGAAACAAGACAGACAGCGAAGCTGCTGAAATAGCCCTGTACGAGACAGGGACACCACACGGCAGCCGAGCTGACCGTCAGGACAGCAGTACACAGACGTACAAGACTTGGACAACGTGAAGCATGAAAGCGGAAAGACATCCCATGCGATATGGGACATCATAGGCATGGGGTGTGTCGCCATACTCCTGACGCTCACGTCATGCGCCACGAAAAACCAGCTCGAACCGGGAGAGACAGAGATAAAGGCAGTGAACATCACCGCCGACAACGACAGCGTGGACACCCGGCGCCTGGCGACATACGTACACCAGATGCCGGGCATGGAGAACGGAAAGAGGAGACACCTCGCATACGACCAGACAAAGACCGAGGCATCATGCCGCGACCTCGCCACAGCGATGAACAACGAGGGATATATGCACGCAAAAGTGACGGCAGAATGTGCCGTCATTCCAAAGACAAGAGACAAGCGCAACCCGAAATGCGTGGTGAACTACAGGGTGGAAAGCGGTACACCTTATTATATATATAGCATACGCCACGACATACAAGACGAGAGAATAGACTCGCTGCTGAACGAAGGCTACACCTACAGCCTGCAAGCCGGACGGCAGTTCAGCGTCGCCGCGCTGAACGAAGAGCGCTCCGGCATCGTGAGATACCTGCAGGACAGAGGCTACTACAAATTCAACAAAGACTTCATCCGCTACATCGCCGACACCATACCGGGAGAAAACAGCATCCGCCTCACTCTCACCCTGATACCATACAAAGCCAACAGCCGCGCCGAAGAGACACGGCATCCCTGCTATGTCATCAACGACATCACATATTCTACCGGCTCGCCGGAATACGACATACCGCTGCGGGCAAGCGTACTCGACGAGAACACCATCATACAGAAAGGCAAGCCATACAGCGCGACGGCACTGGAGAAGACCTACCAGCGCTTCGCCCGCCTGCAGGCCCTGAAATACACAAACATCAGATTCGCCGAGACAGAGGACGGCAGCGGACAAAACCTTCTGGACTGCGACATACAGATGTCTCCGCGAAAACCCAACTCCGTCTCCATACAGCCCGAAGGCACCAACACGGCAGGCGACTTCGGCGCCGCCGTGTCGCTGATATTCGAGAACCGCAACCTCTCCCACGGCTCAGAGACATTCTCGCTCCAGCTGCGCGGAGCATACGAAGCCATCACCGGGCTTGAAGGCTACAACAACCAGGACTACATAGAATACGGCATAGAGGGCAAGCTGCAGTTCCCGCGCTTCCTCGCACCGTTCATCTCGCGCACCTTCAAACGCAGCGTCATCTCAAACAGCGAGCTCTCCGTGGCATACAACTCGCAGAACCGTCCCGAGTTCCACCGCCGCATGTTCTCCTCAGCACTGAAATACAACTGGTCTGAGCCTAACCACCACACACGCTACACCTTCGACCTGCTCGACCTCAACTACATCTACATGCCATGGATTTCAGAGACATTCAAACACGACTATCTCGAATCCACGACAAGCAACAACGCCATACTGAGATACAACTACGAGGACCTCTTCATCACGAAGATAGGCTTCGGGGTGGCATACAACAACGGCACGGACGCCGTGAAGTTCAACTTCGAGACAGCCGGCAACATCCTCAACGGCATAGCGAAACTCGCGTCGTTCAGCAAGAACAAGGACGGGCAATACACGCTGTTCAACATAGCATACGCACAATATGTCAAAGGCGACGTTGACGCCACACACATCACAAGAATCGGCACGGCGTCAGAACTTGTCATGCACGGACATCTCGGCATAGCCTACCCCTACGGCAACAGCAGCATACTGCCTTTCGAGAAGAGATATTTCGCCGGAGGGTCAAACAGCGTCAGAGGATGGGGCGTGCGCGAGCTGGGCCCCGGAGCGTTTGTCGGGACAGACGGACGAATTGACTTCATCAACCAGACAGGCGACATAAAGCTCGACCTGAACATCGAATACCGCACCCCGCTCTTCTGGAAACTCCACGGCGCGGCCTTCGTCGATGCCGGAAACATCTGGACCGTGCGCAACTACGAGAGCCAGCCGGGAGGACAGTTCCGCTTCGACAGCTTCTACAAACAAATCGCCGTAGGCTACGGCATCGGTCTGCGACTGAACTTCGGATACTTCATACTCAGGTTCGACGCCGGAATGAAAGCCGTCTCGCCGGCATACAACGACAGCAGGGAACACTACCCTATACTGCATCCCGACTTCTCGAGAGACTTCACATTCCACTTCGCAGTCGGGATGCCGTTCTGACATAGAAAATCACATAAAATGTTGACTAATTTCAACTTGTAGAGATTTTTTAACATCATTGTAACAATTGTTCGGATTTTTTTGATTAATTTTGCAGACGTAAACGTAAAGAAACATCACCAACACCCAAAAAGCCGATGTCCCGGACAGCAAATGACGCCCGGACGGGAGAACAGGCTGAAGGGGCGCAGAGGCTTGCGGAAACGCCGCAGGACATGACACTGACTTTACATTCTTATTCTTAAATAAATATCAAACATTCAAAATTCTATGCAGAAAAAGATTGTTATTCTTGTCGCCATGCTTATGATGACGCTGTCATCCGTCATGGCACAGATTACCACATCAAGTATGGCAGGTAAGGTCTCTGCCGACGGCGAAGATGTAATCGGCGCCACGATAGAGGCCGTACACACTCCTTCAGGCACAAAGTACGTGGGAGTAACTAACGCTAAAGGTCAGTTCAATATCAACGGTATGCGCTCAGGCGGCCCTTATGAGGTCACCATCAGCTACATTGGTTATGAGACCAAGAAGGTGAAGGATGTGGTGCTCCAGCTTGGTGAGACCTACAACCTCAACACAACAATGAATGAGGACGCACAGGTGCTCGGTGAAGTCGTCGTTCAGGGTAAGGCTTCGAAACTCGCCGTAGAGAAGATGGGTGCCACAACCAACATCAACAGTGCCCAAATGGCAGCTGTTCCTACTGTTAGCCGCAGCATCACCGATATGGCCCGACTCTCACCCTACGGAGGCAATGGCATGACATTCCAAGGCTCAGACGGACGTACTGCCAACTTCACTGTTGACGGTGCTAATTTCAACAATAACTTTGGATTGAATTCCGGACTCCCCGGAGGTGGAAATCCCATTTCTATCGAGGCAATAGAGGAAATGCAAGTCGTAATCTCTCCGTACGATGTGCGTCAGACAAACTTTATTGGAGGTGCAATAAACGCGGTGACAAAATCAGGAACAAACACATTCAAGGGTTCTGCGTATGTTTTCCATCGTAATGAAAATATGCGTGGTGATACCGTTGATGGTGAGCAGGTTGCAGGCGCTCGTGACCGTGACCGTCAGACAACTTACGGTTTTACACTCGGGGGTCCGATTATCAAAGACAAACTGTTCTTCTTCGCAAATGCTGAATTCCAAAAGTCTCCTACGGTTCCTGTGCGTTGGCGTGCATCCAAGGATGGCGTGGGAAATGAAGATGCATATCTTTCATACGCTACCATAGAAGATATGCAGATTGTTTCAGACTTTGCAAAAGAGAAATATGGATATGACACTGGTTCTTTTGACAGTTTCCCTGCTGACGAGAAGAATACAAAGATTCTTGGTCGTATAGATTGGAATATAAACAACGACCATCACCTTGCGGTTCGTTACAATTACACCAACAATACAAACTGGAACGGTCCTAATGGCTTGTCAATGGATGGTGGTACACGTTCTGCGTTCAACCGTACATCATTGTATGGTATGTCGTATGCCAATTCAATGTATTCGGTTAATAACAAGGTCTATTCTGGCTCTGTTGACCTTAACAGCCGTTTTGGCGACAATATTTCAAATCAGTTCCTGTTTACTTATACCAAGGCTGATGACATCCGCGACACAAACTCTTCTGATTTCCCGTTCATAGATATTATGGATGGTACGGGAACAAACACTCCGTACATATCACTTGGATATGAGTTGTTTACATATAACAATGCCGTTCACAATACCACATGGAATATTAAGGATGATGTGACATGGTATAATGGAAACCACAAGATTATGGGTGGTCTGAGCTATGAATATCAGATGGCTGACAATGCCTATATGCGTAATGGTACCGGATACTACCGCTATAAGAGTATGGACGATTTCCTCAATCAGCGTACTCCAGAGGTCGTATGTCTGACTTACGGTTATGGTGATGAGACAAACCCCGTGTCACGTGTGGCTTTCAACAAGTTTGGTGCATACGTACAGGACGAGTGGAATGCAAATGAAAGGCTTAAACTTACAGCAGGATTGCGTTTTGATGCATTGTTCTTCAATAACGACGATTTGATGCGCAACAATGCTATCTATGACCTTGACTATAACGGTAGGAATATTGATACCGGCAAATGGCCTTCTACTAAACTCATTGTTTCGCCACGTATAGGTTTCAGCTACGATATGCTTGGTGACAAGACTCTTAAAGTGCGTGGAGGAACGGGCTTGTTCTCAGGACGTTTGCCTTTGGTGTTCTTTACTAATATGCCTACAAATAGTGGTATGGTGCAGTATCAGGCACAGCTCGGTCCAAGTTCTAAGTATTCCAACCTTCCCGCTGCAGTAAAGGAGAAGTATGCAGATATGAATGCGGTGCTGTCAGCATTCTCAGGAAATGGTTTTGTATATAATACGCCTGCTTTCCGTAAGAAGTTGATTGAAATGGGATTCCCCAACGACATCTCTCCTGAGAC
>SFIS01000009.1 GCA_004555245.1 Bacteroidales bacterium | reverse complement strand
CTCGCGGTGGACACCGTTGCCTCGGACTATGCGCTTCCCGCTATCGGGGCACGCTCGGGACTTTCACCCATTAGATTATGCCCATGTCGGGCGAACAATAAATGGGGTAGCAAGTTTCCCAACTTGTTACCCCATGGAAAGAGAGAGATATTGACTGGTATGGCACCAGTCGGAATAGAGAGAATATGATCAACATCATGTTGATCTAAAAAAGAGAGAGAATGGTCTGTTGTTTACAAGTTCGGGTTGATGTTAGTCCATTCAGCGACGGGCGGCACGATGTTGAGCGTGACGAGCTCGTCGCGCATCTTGCAGAGGTGAGCGTAGCTTGCGTCGAGTTTCGCCATCTCTTCTGCGTTGCCCTGCGGCATCTTGTATGTGCATCCGTTTTCGTCGAGCGTGGTGTCCATCGCCATCATGATGTTCTGGTATTTCTCGTTCTTGACGTATGTACCAGCCGGCCAGCGGAACTTCTCTCCGCCCATCACTGAGCGTATCATCTCCACCGAGCAGTAAGCGGGGCTCTGCCATGACGAGCGTCCGCGCAGTTCGATGATTTTCGCGCCGCCTTTGGTGACATCCACTTTCAGCTGCTCCCACTCTTCGTTTGTACACTTGTCGGTTCCGACGAGGTCGTAGAGCGGAGTTCCGGCAACCTTCACAGCGCTGCCGAAGACAGCCATCTGCTCGCCGTGTCCGCCGTAAGTGGCGCATCCGGTCACTTCATACTGCTTCACGCCGAACTTCTTTGCCAGCGCGCTCTGCAGACGTGTAGAATCGAGAGCTGCGAGCGTTGTCACCTGTGACGGTTTCAGACCCGAATAGAGCAGTGTCACCAGACCGGTGAGGTCAGCAGGGTTGAAGATGACAACGACATGCTTCACGTCGGGGCAGTAAGCCTTGATGTTCTTGCCAAGTTCCTCGGCTATCTTGCAGTTGCCTGCAAGAAGGTCCTCGCGTGTCATACCGGCCTTACGCGGCGCGCCACCTGAGGAAATGATATATTTCGCATCCTTGAAAGCCTCTGCGACATCAGTGGTGGCAGTGAGGTTCACACCGTCGTATCCGCAGTGGAACATCTCTTCCATAACACCCTCCATACCCGGAGCATAGACGTCGTAAAGACATACATTAGGTGTGAGCTTCATTGTCAAAGCTGTCTGCACCATTGTTGAACCGATAGCACCTCCGGCACCAACGATTACAAGCTTATCTTCTGTTAAAAATGCCATTTTTGTTTGTTGATTAATGATTTGCATCGCAAAGTTACTAAAAATACTTGACACGGCAAATATTTTTTAGCATAATATTCATTATTCTAACTTTTTTTTCTAATTTTGTCGGTGATAATATAGTTGACTGTCAAGAGACTGACAAGTGAAAACGATAAAGAATATGTTACGACCAGCCTGGAAGGCTATACTGAGCGAAGCGACCGTAACCGGGGGCGAAGCCCTCGGCATGTCGGTACAAGAGAGCTGCCTGAAAGGCAGTACCTCGCCCTTAGTGAAGATACGACAAGGTACTGTCTTACAGACAGTTGTCCTGCTATTTTCAACCCGGGACCGTGTCCCGGGTTACGACCGCTTCGCTTTGTACAGCCTTACAGGCTGATCTGTAGTTACTTGTCACCCTGTCAACTGAAAACAAGGGGACAACGCTTGCGCACTCTGTCACCCCGGATGCTCTTCCCGCTGTCTCCGTTGTCTCTGTTGTCGTTAAAAACAAAAACGTCTCGTTAAAAACAAGAATACAAAAAGAACAAGCCATCACCCCGTCAACCAAAAACCAAAAGACTATGAACATCCCCCAACTACTTTCTGACCTTCGCTCTCTGATGCGCCGCGAGCATCTCGGAGCTTTTATCTTCCCCAGCACCGACCCCCACAACGGCGAATATGTGCCTGCCCACTGGGAAGGGCGCAAATGGGTGAGCGGCTTCACGGGCTCTGCCGGAACGGCTGTAGTGACACTCGACAGCGCCGTCCTGTGGACTGACTCGCGCTATTTCATCGCCGCCGCCGCCGAGCTGGACGACACGGAATATGTGCTGATGAAAGAGAAGATGCCGGGCACGCCGTCTGTAGCGCAATGGCTGGGCGAACAACTTGCGGATTCCAATTATAAAGAGGTGGGCATCGACGGAATGTGCGTAGCGGCCTCAACGGCAGAGAATCTCATGGCAGAGCTGCGGCAGAACGGCGGACTGACACTGCGCACAAACCTCGACATCCTGGCCCACATCTGGACCACGAGACCCGACATCCCGCTCCTGCCCGTGAGAGTACAGCCCATAGAATACTCCGGCGTGAGTGCCGGAGAGAAACTCGCCATGCTGCGGCGCAAGCTGAGAGAACAGCATGCCGACGGCATGCTTGTCGCCGCCCTCGACGACATAGCATGGACCCTGAACATACGCGGCAGCGACGTCAGCTGCAACCCCGTCGTCGTGGCGTACCTCCTCGTCAGCAGCGACAGGGCGACGGTCTTCGTCAACGGATGCAAGATCTCTGACGAGGTGCGGCAATATCTCGACGCAGAGGGTGTGGCAATCGAAGAATACGAGAACATCGCAAAGGGTCTGGCAGACTACGGCGAATACAACATCCTCATAGACAAGGACGAGATAAACTACACCTTATACAAAAAGGTGCGCTGCAAAATCGTCTCCGCGCCGTCGCCCATCCCGGCGCTGAAGGCAGTGAAGAACGCGGCTGAGATACGCGGCTTCCGCAACGCCATGCGTCGCGACGGCGTGGCGCTGGTGAAATTCACGCGCTGGCTAAAGGAGGGCGTGGCGGCACATGTCGCAGCCGGCGCCGCGCCCGACGATGTCGTGGTGATTGACGGAGAGGTCCAGACCGAGCTGTCCATCGACCGCAAGCTGACCGCCTTGCGCGCACAGCAGCCTCTCTTCCGCCACACATCGTTCGACACGATAGCCGGCTACGGCCCGCACGCCGCCATCGTACACTACGAGGCGACAGAAGAGACGGACATACCGCTGCGCCACCACGGCTTCATTCTTATCGACAGCGGGGCGCAATATCAGGACGGGACGACGGACATAACACGCACCATACCGCTCGGACCGCTGACAGAGGAGGAGCGCCGCGTATATACACTCGTACTGAAAGGCAACATCAACCTCGCCATGCTCAAGTTCCCCGACGGCGCAAGCGGGACACAGCTCGACGCCGTGGCAAGGAAAGACCTCTGGGCCTACGGCTACAACTACCTGCACGGCACGGGACACGGCATCGGGTCGTATCTCAACGTACACGAGGGGCCTCACCAGATACGCATGGAATACCGACCGGCACCGCTGCACGCCGGCATGACAGTGACCGACGAGCCGGGAATATACATCGAAGGACGCTTCGGCGTGAGGATAGAGAACACGATGATCATACGCCGATACACCACACCGCTCGAGAGGCAGGGCATCACGCCGTCGCCGACACCCGTCTTTCTCGAGTTCGACCCGCTAACACTTTGCCCCATCGACACCGAGCCCATCATCCTCCCGCTGCTGTCTGACGAAGAACTGGAATGGCTCAACGCTTACCACAAGACCGTATGCGACACCCTCGCACCGCTGCTCGACAGCGACGACAGGGCATGGATAGAGACTGCGTGCAGAGAAGTGAGAAGGTAAATCTCACTGTTTTTCTAAAGAAAGAGAAAGAATTTCTGTCTTTTTTCTGGATAAAATCATACCGCGGAAGGATTTTCCTCCTTTCGCGGAAGATTTTCATACCCGTATATGATAGAGTATATGTAACTTTGTCATCGAGCCTCTATGCCAGACTGACTGACAGTATATGCTCGTCAAGAATGCAAATATAGTGTCACAGACACTCTGCGGCTGACACTTTCATGCACTTGAGCAAAGACAGGAAAATCAAGTTTCCGGGTGCGGAAAATGCCGTTTGAGGCGCTGTTTTGACTATCCGGCAGTGCAAGATAGTCAAAGTGAGGATGCAAGATAGTCAAAGTGAGGACGCAAAATAGTCAAAGTGAGGACGCAAAACTGACTTTTCGAGGCTGCAAGATTGACTATATTGGAGGCATTTTGCACGATTTTTGACGGACTGGAGACACGAAGAGAAATTCCGTAATCGGATATATCACTGAATGTCAGCAAGATACACGAAAGGCGAAGAAACGGCGGAAAAACGGCGAAAAAACAGCCTCGGGAAGGCGGGACGGATTTTACGGCGGAAATTCCGTGTCAAGATAGTATCATGCACCCTCTTGTACGGACGGAGGCTGATACTATTTTAGCATAGCAGAAAGAAAAGAATTCTCATTTACCAAAACAAACCTAACCTAACAAACCAATCACATCATGAACATCAGACGTATGCTTTCGTTCATTGCAGCAGTCGTACTGGCATTAACGCCGCCGACATCTGCCATGGCGAAGAAGAAGGTTCACACCATCGGCGATTCTACGATGGCGAACTATGCGACGGACGGCAGCACCGACAAGCGCGGCTGGGCGCAGATGCTGCAGCAGTTCTTCAACACGGACAACGTCACGGTGAACAACCGCGGCAAGTCGGGAGCCTCCAGCAAGTCATTCTACAAAGAAGCCGCCTACTGGCCCACTATGGTCACAGGAGGCAGCGACGCGATGCAGGCGGGAGACTTCCTCCTCATCCAGTTTGCACACAACGACGAGAAGAACGGCGGTGCCGACGGAGACGTGGTAAAACAATACTACACCGCCAAGGGCGACGCCACGACCGCAGCCTCTACAGACTACCGCGGCACTACGGCCTCCGGGACATACAAGGAGTATATCCGGAAATACATCGACGAGGCGAAGGCGATGGGCGTGAAGCCTATCGTGGTGGGCCCCATCTGCCGGAAATATTTCAACTCGGACGGGAAGAGCATCCGGCGCAACGGCATGCACGACCTCGGAGACAGCTTCACCGTATGCGACGGAACTACTCTCACGACGGGCAACAGCGTTCCCGCATCTGACGACACCTACGACTATGTGGCGCAGGCGCGCAACGTGGCGGCGGAATATGACGACGTGCCGTTCATCGACCTGACACAGCTGACAGCCAACCTGTATGTATCGTACGGCGAGGCATACTGCACGGCATCGATATTCTGCAAGGACGACAGCACACACCCCGCAGCACTCGGAGCAACACTCATTGCACGCGCATTTGCTCAACAGCTGAAAGAGCAGGCAAGGACGGAGACCGACGCACAGAAGAAAGCAGTGCTGGAGGAACTGGCACAGGATGTCATCGTTTCGTCTGAGATTACATTCAACCCGACTTCGGGCGACATGGGCAAGGCTTATCAGGGACAGAGCATCGTGAAGGAGTTTAACGTCTCTGCCTTCGGACTGCAGAACGGGGCGACAATGACAATAAGCACGGAGGGCGGCTTCCTCGTCTCGAAAGACAAGACGAACTATCAGAACAGCCTCACGCTGAACGCTGACGGCAACAACATCATATCTTCTGTCTATGTGAAAATCAACCTCAACGCGCCGGGCGTCACGACGGGCAGGATGACCGCGACAGCGGGCTCGCTCACGACATCGCTCGACCTGAAGGCAGAGGCGATTTCTCTTGCGGGCGGCACGGAGGTGTCGGCTGTCTGGCCTCTCACGTCAGGCACGGCACCTGACGCCAACGAACTGCTTACGCTCTATGACGAGACGCTCTCTGACCTCTCCGTGAAACAGTATGCAAGCATTGGCACAGGCGACGCGGCACGCACCATGCAGCTATTGACAACAACGTCAGGGAAATGGTCCGCAGGCGAGATAGACGAGGTTTCGACACGCTATGCGCAGTTTCAGGTGACCTGTCCGGCAGACTACACGTTCTCTGCCGACAAGATTTCATATTATATCAGCGGACGCGGAGGCTCGGCGGTCAGCTATCACGCATACTACAGCATGGACAAGGATTTCACCAACCCGAAGCTGATAGACGAAAAAATCAACATAACGAAAGACGCGCCGACGCTTGTAGAAATCTCTCTTGCAGAACAGATCGAAGAGGGACAGTCGATATACGTGCGCCTCTATCCATGGTACAACAACCAAAACAGCGAGGCATCGGGCAAGTATCTCTGTGTGTCGGACATGACAGTACACGGCACGGCAAGCAAGGCGGGCGGACAGGAGATAAACGTCACGGGAAACATTACATACACGCTGGTGGACGCGGAGCCTGTCTTCAACCCGGAGACGATGACGGTTGGCTTCACAGGTAAGACTGTTTCATACGGATCGCTGCTCACGGTGAGCGGGAACGGAGGCACGACATGGAGCGGCACGACGAGCAACGGACAGGTGCAGACAAAGATAGCAAACGTCACGGGAAGCTCTCTGCCATCCTCACCCGTTGACGGCAACACAGTCACGTTCACGCTGACGCCGGAAGATGGCGTGGTATTCATGCCGTCAAAGGTGTCGTTCAACGCTGCACGATACGGCACGAACGGCGGCACCATAACGGCGGTGATAGAGGGCAACGGCAAGGCTATAATCTGCGAGAACGCTGACATCAACCGCTCCGGTGAGAGCCTTGAACTGAAAAACCTGTCAGCAGGCATCGAGGGCGTGGCTGCCGACGCACAGCATCCGCTGCTGCTGAAAATCTCCGTTCTCGGACTTAGCAACAACAAACACGTCGGTCTGGACAACATCGTCATCGAAGGCAAGCTGCAGGGCAGCATACAGCAGACGGTGAAATACTCTCTCACGACATCAGTGTCGCCGGCAGAAGGCGGCTCGGTAGCGGCAAACCCAGACCTGTCGGCATACAAGGAAGGCACGAAGGTGACACTCACCGCAACCCGAAACTTCGGCTACAAACTGAAAGAATGGCAGATCGACGGCTCTGCGGCCGGCAAGGACGAGACACTGACGGTGACGATGAACGCCGACAAAACGGTGACGGCAGTGTTCGAGACTGTGCCGGTATATACCGTTTCGGCATCATGCACAAACGATGCGGAGCGTCCGTTGGGAAGCGTGACACTCTCGCCCAACGACCACAACGGAAAATACGAGGGCGGCACAAAAATCACCGCAACGGCGAAAGAGTCAAAGATACTGAAGTTCATGCAGTGGACTGACGGATTCGAGAATGCCGGAACGACGCCGGAAAGGCAACTCACGGTGAACTCGGACATGACGCTGGTGGCAAACTATGAGGTGCAGGATTTCGTGGCGGTGTTCGACGCATCCGCAACACAGTCGTACGCATACAACACCACAGCAAACTATCCTTTCCCCGCCGATGTGGCATGGGACGAGAAAAGGAACGCCACGGCTGCCGTGATACGCCTCACTGACGGCTCACCGGTATATAGCCAGTCAACAGGCACACCGGTAGTGAGAAACCGCGAGGGCGTCGTGCTGGGCGGGATAAACGGACTGTACCAGAACGGATATGACACACGCGACATAGCATGGCAATATACTTTCTCTACAGAAGGCTTCACGGAGGTAGAGTTCACCGGCGACATGGCGGCGAAAAACGCTGCCGCGAAGAGCTACAAGGCAATGTACTCTACCGATGGAACAAACTTCACCGACATTACCGGAGCTACATGGGACATGACGGCAAACGTAGCGAAACCCATTAGCATCAGTCTGCCGGAACAGGCATGGAACCAGAAGGCTGTCACATTGCGTGTCACGGCAACGGGAGACGCTCTGCTCTCTGAGACATACAGCTTCACAGAGACGTTTGACAACATGAAATACACCTCGCACTCGGAATCCGGAATAGGCAACGTGTATGTACTCGGAACGGCGGAAGTGGCCGACGACAACGTGCCGCCGACGGTATTGACAACAGTTCCGGCTGACGGCGCGACGGGCGTGAGCGCGGCTGGAAGCATAACCGTGTCGTTCAACGAACGCATCAAGCAGGGCGACACGACAGAGCCGGCCACACTCGGAGGAAAAGAACTGACACCGGAATGGAACACAAGGAGCGTGACATTCAAGTACAACTCGCTGAACTACGGCGGCACATACACTCTCTCGCTGCCCGCAGGATATGTGACAGACCGCTCCGGAAACGCCGCGGCAGCAGTAACGGTGACATTCAGCGTGATGGAACGGCAGAAGCCGGAGGCACGAATCTTCGACGCCGTGGTGGACAAGACACTCGACCTGGCACAGGGAGAGAGCATCCCCGCGACTGAGACGATGCCACGACAGTACAGATACATACAGGATGCCATTGACGACGCGCCGGAAACAAACACACGACCATACCTTATATATATTAAGGAAGGATACTACAACGACCCGAACACGACTTTCAACTCAAGCTACGGAACACGATACACGACATCACAGACCGGCAGCGAAGCCCCGACCGAAAAAATACCGGGCGGAAAGAACGCCTACGACGAATGTCGCCTCATATATGTCAACAAGCCGAACATTCATATCATCGGACAGTCGGCAGACAAAGTGACGATAGCGACTGACCGCCTCTCAGGCAGCAATAACAACGACCCGGCGCAGGTGTGGTATCATGTCAATGCTGGAGCGACACTCGAGGTGCAGGAGGGAGCGACTGACTTCTTCATGCAGGGCGTGACATTAGACAACGAGAACTGGACGATAAAGAAAATGGAAGGGCCACAGGCACTGTGCATGAACATTGTCTCTGACCGCGTAGTGTTTGACGGGATAAACGCACGCTCGTATCAGGACACGTACAAGAGCAACGGGACATTCAACCGGCAGTTCTTCTACAACTCGACCATAGAAGGCGGCGTGGATTTCATATACGGTGCAGGAGACGTATGGTTTGAGAACTGCACGCTGAACATCAACCGCAATAAGGGCGGATTTATCGTAGCGCCGAACCACCCGGAAGAGACACGCTGGGGATATGTATTCAACAACACCACCATCACAACGACATACTCGTCTGTGCCGGAAGACTTCCAGGTATATCTCGGCAGGCCATGGCACGAAAGGCCCGTCACCGTGTTCCTGCACACGAAGATGGAGGTGAAGCCGTACGATGGATATTGGTATCCGACAATGGGAGGACTGCCGAAACTCTGGGCGGTGTACGACATAGTGGATAGAAACGGGTATCCGATGTCGGAAGAATCGATAGAAGACTACTACTACACAGATAACGGGCAGACCGTAACAGGCAAGGCAAAGAACTATCTCACCGACGAAGAGGCGGCGCAATACACCATCGCAAACGCAATGGCTGGCGACGGCAGCAACGCAGGAAGCGGAGTGTGGAACCCGCTGGAAGTGGTGGAGAAGACCGAAGTGCCGCAACTGTCGCTCGACAACAACACCGTGAAATGGCAGAAAGACGAATACGCCATCTGTTATGTTGTGACCGTCAACGGAAAAGCAGTCGCATTCACTACCGGAAACGAGTATAGGGGAAGCAAGAACGACGTGGTCAGCGTGCAGTCTGTAAACGCACACGGCGCACTCTCGCCAATGTCAGATGCCGTTACTATCACAACGGGAATAGTGAATGTATCTGCTGACGGCACTGAAGGCGACGATGCAAGCCGGAAAGATGTATTCAACATCCTCGGACAGAAGGTGAAGAGCGTACGCCATGGAATATTCATACAGGACGGAAAGAAGAAAGTGGTGAGATAAACACATCACTGCGGAATAACGTACCGGTAACGTCGGAATAACGGCTTGGCAACGTCGGAATAACGTACCGGTAACGTCCTAATCGAAAAAGACGTAAACATCTCGCGGTGTTTACGTCTTTTTTCTGTCTCCATGCTGACACTGCCGGGCAAGAGGGTTGTATGGAGGACGGTATGTGAGATGGAGGGAGAAGGGACGGCACAGTGCGCCGCGCGGCATAGAACGGCAAGGGCCAGAATACTGTAACGGTATCCCGGCCCTTGAAGTATAGGGTTTATGTTGTCCGAAAGTGTCAGCAAGAGTGGCGCAACGCCTCGTAGATGCAGCTGACAATGCCCATGAGGAGGATGCCGGCAGTGCAGAGGGTGAGCGTGAGGCGGGTGTTGCAGTCGCTCTTGAATGTTGGCAGAGGGGTTTCAGTCTTGTTTATGTACATCGCCTTGACGATGAGGAGGTAGTAGTAGAGTGACACCACGGTGTTGACAAGGGCAATGAACATGACGGTGTAGGGAACCCAGTTGCCGTTCTGACCGTCAACGGCGGCGAGGAAGACAAAGAACTTCGAGAACATTCCGGCAAAGGGAGGTATGCCGCCGAGAGAGAAGAGGGCAAGCGTCATGAGGAACGCGAGCTTCGGGTTCGTGCTGTAAAGACCGTCGTAGGCACGCATATCGGTGCGGCCGCCGTTGTTCTCTTCAACAGCTGCGATAATGGCGAAGACACTCATGTTGGCTACGATATACACGAGGACGTAGAACATGAGGGAGGCAAGCGAGGCACCGTAGTTCGCACCGATGACAGCGAGCATGATGTATCCCGCCTGAGAGATGGAGGAGAATGCCATGAATCGCTTGAGATCGCTCTGACGGATGGCCATGAGGTTGGCGATGGTGATGGAGAGAACGATGAGTATGTTCATCATCTGCTGCCACTGCTGGGCGAGCGGGGCGAAGACTTTCATGAGCAGGACAGCGAGAGTGAAAGCCGCTGCGCCTTTGGAGATGACGCTGAGATAGCCAGTGACGGTGGTCGGAGCACCCTGATAGGTGTCGGCTGTCCAGAAATGGAAGGGCACGAGAGAGAGCTTGAAGCCGAGGCCGGCAACGAAGAAGACCATGCCGGTGATGGTCATCGCGTCTGCTGTCAGGCGTGGGGTGATGTCGTCGAAATAGAGTGTGCCGGTGGCGGCATAGAGAAGGCTGATGCCGTAGAGCATCACGCCGGAAGAGAAGGTGGCGGTGAGGATGAACTTCGCTGCTGCCTCTGACGTCTCGCGGCGGCGCTTGTCGAGTGCCACCATGCAGGCGAGAGGAACGCTGGCGGTCTCAAGTCCGAGGAAGAACATGAGGAAACTGCCGGAGCTCATCATGACGAACATGCCGAGAAGTGTAGATAGCGTGAGCATATAGAACTCACCCTCGACCTCTGCCGTAACCTTGTCGGACAGCCACAGTTTGCTTTGCAGAACGACGATGAACGTTCCGGCTGCAAGTATGGCTTTCATCATGGCATTGGCAGGAGTGGCGACATAACTGCCGCCGAAGAGTGTGTCGGTGCTGTCGCCGGTTATCAGGGTGACTGCTGCAAGTGCTGCGAGCAGGACGCATACCAATGGATTGAACCAGGGACGCGCTTGCTTGCCGTGGCTGGCGAAGTCGGCGACGAATGTAATAATGAGAATGGCGACGAGCAAAGCCTCGGGCACCATGTCGAAAAATTGTATGTAGTTCATTGTGATTTAACGGGATGTGTTGTTTTCTGTGATGCCTATGGTATGACGCTGAGGATATTCCCTACTGCTCCGTTGATAACATTGCTTGCCCAAAGCGGGAAGGAGCCGAGGCCCGCCACGCAGAAAATGAGGCAGCAGACGCAGAAGCGTTCGTCCCAGGTGGCGTCGGTGAGCTCTTCATAGTGAGGGTTCGTGACTTTCTCGAAGAGGATGAAGCCCACCGTGCGGAGGATATACACTGCCGTAACGACTATGGACGTGCAGGCAATGATGGTGCAGCAGCGGTGGAACGTGTCGCTGTTCTCGAACGAACCGACAAAGATTGTCATCTCAGCGATGAAGCCGGAGAAGCCCGGCAAGCCAAGGTTGGCAAGTCCGACAATGACATAGCCGACAGAGAGGAATGGCATTATCTTCATCAGACCGCCAAGCTCGCGGATGTCACGAGTGTGGGTGCGGCCGTAAATCATACCGATGAGGGCAAAGAAAAGGGCGGTCATCAAACCGTGGGAGAGCATCTGAAGTATAGCACCCGTGCAGGCGGTGCGCGTCATCATGAGCAATGCGAAGAGCACGAGGCCGCAGTGGGAAACTGAAGAATACGCGTTGATGAACTTCAAGTCTGTCTGCACGCAGGCCGAGAAGGCTCCATAGACTACCGAGATAGTCGTGAGGATGAGGAAAATCCATGCGAGGTCGTTGGCGGCTGAAGGCAACAGATACATCGCTATTCTGAAACAGCCGTAGCCACCGAGCTTCATCAGAACGCCGGCATGCAACATCGACACGGATGTCGGAGCGCAGCCGTGACCGATGGGCGACCATGTATGGAACGGGAAAAGCGCGCCGAGAACACCGAAACCGATGAAGACGAACGGGAAGAGAATGTTCTGCACATCGGAAGGGATGTTGTTGTGGTGTGCTATCTCGAGAATGTTCATCGTCGTCGCGCCGTTGAAGAAATAGATGCCGACAAGGCCGAGGATGATGAGGGCAGAACCGCCCATGAGCATAAGAGTGAGCTTCATGGCTGCATACTCTTTCTTGCCAGAGCCCCAATAGCCGATGAGGAGATACATCGGGATGAGTGCCACCTCGTAGAACATGAACATGGCGAAGAGGTCGATGCAGATGAAGAAGCCGAAGACACCTGTCGAGAGGAGCGTAAACCAGAGGAAGAACTCTTTTGTCAGCGGTTGCAGCTTCCAAGACGCAAAGGTTCCGGTGAAGACGATGATGCTCGAAAGGAGCAGCATGACGACGGAGATGCCGTCAACGCCTACAGCATAGCAGATATTCAGCGAAGGGAACCAGGAGACGGACGACTGCAAGAGCATCTCAGAGGTATTGCCTGCCGCACGCTCGCCTATGAAATAGAGGGTCAGCCAGACGGAAAGGGCGAGAAGAGATGTCGCGCCTGTCACCATCACGCCCCGCACCTGACGTATGTTGCGAGATGCCCACAGGCCGAGGAGCATCAGTACGGGGATTATGACGAATAGTGTTAGGATATTCATTTTGTAGTGTATTTTTATGTGGGTGCGGATTAGATTGCTAATAATATGAGTGTGATGGCGACAGCACCGGTAATGAACCATACGGCGTAGTGACGCACGTCGCCCGACTGCCAGGAGCGTATGCTCTCGCCGCCTTCGTTTGCACTCCAGGCAGAGAAGTCAATGAGACCGTTGATAATCTTCTCGTCAATCCATGCAACAGGGCGCGATACGAATCTGAAAAGCACCTTATGTGTGACGAACATATACACCTCGTCCATATAGAAACGACGGTATGCCCATCTGTGCAGGCGCGGCGCGGCGGCGTACATCCTGTCTGCCACGGGCTGTGTCTCTCCCTTGAAGATATATGTCGCAGCGGCGATGGCTATTACAGCAATCACTGTTGACGTGGCGGCAACAGAGGGTGAGAAGTGTACGGTGTATGCTTCGCCCGATGCACTGACAATGCTTCCGAAGCTTGCCCAGTCCCATCCGAGGAAGCCGCCAAGCGTAGTGACGACGCCGACACCAACCGTTACGATGCTGAGGAAGACAAGCGGGAAGGTCATTGTAAGCGGCGCCTCATGCGGAGTGTGGTGTGCATGCAGCTCCTTATTCTCTGTGCCCCAGAAGATGCCGTAGTACAGACGGAACATATAGAATGCCGTCATGGCTGCGACTGCTGTCATCCACCAGCCGCAGAGTGGCGAGTAGGCGAAGCAGGCTGTTATTATCTCATCTTTAGAACTGAAGCCGGAGAAGAACGGGATGCCCGCTATGGCGAGGCATGAGATAAGGAATGTGGCGTGTGTGACGGGCATATATTTCTTCAGTCCGCCCATTGCCGACATCTCGTTTGAATGAACGGCGTGTATGATGCAGCCTGCCCCGAGGAAGAGGCATGCCTTGAACATGGCGTGTGTGAAGAGATGGAAGAGCGATGCCATGTATCCGAGCTGTGCGTGGTTGTCCAAGACTGCACCCTCATGTGACGGGAGGCAGACACCGAGAGCCACCATCATGAAGGCTATCTGTGATATTGTAGAGAATGCGAGGACGCGCTTGATGTCGCTCTGTGCGCACGCTATTGCGGCAGCATAGAAGGCGGTGAATGCTCCGACAATGACAATGATGTCCATTGCGCCGGGCGCATACTCAATCCATATCGGGAAGAGACGTGCTATCTGTATGACACCTGCGACCACCATCGTTGCGGCATGGATGAGGGCAGAGACAGGCGTCGGGCCTTCCATGGCATCAGGGAGCCAGATGTGGAGTGGGAACATCGCCGACTTGCCGGCACCGCCGATGAACATCAGTACGAGTGCTGTGGGCAGGATAAAGCCGCCGGCAGCCACGGCGCGCGAGGCGTCGCATGTCGTGAACTGTGCCATGCCGTCAGCCACCTGTACCTCCGTGCCGGTGAACGAGAAGTTGAACGAGCCAGTGTAGTAGCCGAAGATGAGGATGCCGACAAGGAAGAACATATCGGCAAATCGTGTGACGATGAACGCCTTCTTGGAGGCATGGACGGCAGCATGCAGTGTGTAGTAGAACCCGATGAGGAGATAAGAGCTGACACCGACAAGCTCCCAGAACATATACATCTGGAAGATGTTTGTGGCGAGCACAAGTCCGAGCATCGACATGGTAAAGAGCGAGAGGAAGGCGTAGTAGCGCTGGAATCCCTTCTCGCCGTGCATATATCCGAAAGAATAGACATGTACCATGAGCGAGACTGTAGAGATGACGATGAGCATCATCACCGAGACGGGGTCAAGCAGAATGCCGAGGTCGAAGTGGAGGCTGCCGAGAGGGAGCCATGTGTAGTTGTACGGTACTATTGTCGGCAGAGTGCCGTCATCGAGACGCGGCATGGTGAAATAAGAGAATGCCGTGATATAGCTTAGCGCCGTAACCACTCCGATGGAGATTGTGCCGATGAGCCCCGCCGCCTTATGCGGCCAGGCGTAACGTTTGCCTACAAATTCCGGCACTCCAATCAGCAAGAAAGAGAGCAGCGGAAGCAGCAGGATGCCTATTGTATAACTGAAATCCATTGTTCGTTAGGTTGGAAAAGGTTATGGGGTTTATTTCTTCATATTGCTGATTGTATCTACCGTATCGGAAGCGAAGTGGTGATAGACGTTGATGATGATTGCTATCGCCACGGCACTCTCTGCCGCACTGACTCCGATTGAGAAGAGGGTGAAGAAGAATCCCTCCATTCCTTCGGGATAGAGCAGGCGGTTGAAGGCAGCGAAGTTGAGATCGACGGCATTCAGCACAAGCTCTATGGAGATGAGCATCGCAATGAGGTTGCGTCGTGTGACGAATCCGAAAACGCCGATGAAGAAGAGTACGGCGCTGAGTATGAAATAATATTCTACTGGTATCATGACTTTTTGTCCTCCTCTTTATTACGTGCGACAACCAATCCTCCTATTATGCAAGCAAGGAGGAAGATGGAGATGAACTCGAAAGGCAGAACGTACTGGTATTTGTCAGAGCCTACGAGTGCGGTGCCGATGACATCCATTGTGACTTCAGTGTCTTCTACGTCGCAGAATCGTGTGAGCATGTCCTGCTTCAGCTGCACTGCTATTACAGTGGCTGCACCTACGACAGAGACCGCAAGTGCGAGAAGGCATCGACGCAGGTCGAGCTTCTCTTTCATGCCTTGCAGCTTGCGCCGCGAGACGAGCTGTATTGCGAAGATGTAGATCATTGTCATGCCGCCGGCGTAGATGCTGAGCTGCGCCGCCCCAAGGAAGGTGTAGTCGAGCAGGAAATAGATTCCGGCGATGGCGAAGAGGACGAAGAGGAGTGCGGTGACAGCACGCATGATGCGTGTTGTGAAGACCGATGCCAATGCCGCTATGACTATGACAGCGGCAAGGATTGCGAAAACTATTGTATTTCCCATATTTGTCATTCCTCCTTCTTTTGTTGGTGGGTGGTTGCTCCGTTACCAGGCGTTGCTTTAGCTGGAGCGTCGGCTTTTGCGGAAGCCGCTTTGGCAGCCGCCGCTTTGGCGTTCTCTGCGTACTGTGCCATCTCCTCTTGTGTCGGCGGTATGTTGAGGTGCTGCTTCAAGACGCTTCGCGTGAAGACTGCGTTCTCAAAGTCTTTGACGAATTTGATGGCATCGTGTGGGCATGCGTTGACGCACAGCTGGCAGAACATACAGTCTCCGAGGTCATACTGATAGTCTGTGAGCAGTTTCTTTTTCTTTCCGTCGGCAGTGGTGACAGTCTGCGCCACGATTTTAATGGTGCCGTTAGGGCATGCCTTTTCGCAGAGCGTGCACGCTATGCACTTGTTCTTGCCGTCGGCGTCGTGCGGCATGACGAGTGTTCCGCGGTGCCGCTCGGCGATGTGTTGCGTCTTGCGGTTCTCGGGATACTGCTCAGTTATTTTCGGCGTGACATATTCTCCCATGGTGATGTCCATGCCTGTAAGCAGTGTCTTTATTCCGTCAAGCGCTGTTCCGAAATATGATTTGTTGTTTGGCATTGTTTTATGGTGGGTTCTGAGAAATGAGAGTGGTGTTATTTGTCGGTTTTGACAGCGACGTCGGCTCCGACGAGCTGTTGCGCTTCAGCGTATGCCTTGCGGAATCTGAGGGCTCTGACGGCGACGATTGCGACGATGACGACGACGACAGCTGCAACGCAGATGCTGATGCCGATGATGCCGGTGAGGCCGAAGGCGACACAGACAGTCATGAGCAGGAGGTTGAGTAGCGCGACGGGCATGAGATATTTCCATTCGAGTGCGAGAATCTGGTCGATTCTGAGACGCGGGAATGTCCACTTGATCCACATGAGGAGCCATACCATAGCGAATGCCTTGGCGAGGAACCATACTATGCCGGGAATATAGTCCATCACAGCATCGAACTGTTCAACACCGATGTGTATGGGGCACCATCCTCCGAGGAAGACGAGCGATGTTATGCCGGCGACGATGAAGAGGTTGAGGAACTCTGCGAGATAGTAGAATCCGAATCCCATACCGGAGTATTCGGTGTGGTATCCTGCCGTGAGTTCGGATTCGGCCTCGGCGAGGTCGAACGGTCCTCGGTTAGCCTCGGCGTTGCCAGCGATGAGGAAGATGAGGAAAGCGATGATTGCCGGCAGGTGTCCCTGGAAGATGAGCCATCCGAAGGGTCCGCTCTGCGCCTCCACGATGCCGCTCACCTGCATGGTTCCTGTGAGTATGCACGCTGTGATGAGACACAGTCCGAGCGACATCTCGTATGATATCATCTGCACTGCGCCGCGCATTGCAGAGACGATACCGTATTTGTTGTTGGAGGACCATCCTGCGAGGAAGACGCCTACGACGCCTATAGCCGACACGGCGGTGTATAGGAATATTCCGACGTTGAAGTCGAGAATGACGGCTCCCTTGTTCCATGGCAGGAAAGCGAACGCTCCTACAGAGCCGACAATGACGAGTACCGGTGCGATGGCGTAGAGCAGTTTGTCTGCGCGGTCAACAAAGAAGATTTCCTTGATGAGCATCTTCAGCACGTCGGCGAAGACCTGCAGCAGTCCCCATGGCCCTACGCGCATAGGGCCGAGGCGGCATTGGAAATATGCGCACACCTTACGCTCCATGAATATGAGCGCTATGGCGAGCAGCGCATAGCCCACGATGATGAGCAGTCCGACGATGACACACTCTACGAGAGTGGCGAGCCATGCCGGGCAGCCTGCCGTCACGGTCAGCAGGTCGTGGAACCATGATGTTACGTTAGAAAAGTCAAACATGATGTTTTGATGTTATGATGTTGGGTTCACGTTTTCGTATGGTCATTCAGGCTGGTTGAAGTCAGGTTTGCCATTGCCATGACCATAAAGATGAAAGATGAGAATGTACTTCTGTATGCGTCAGCCTCCGCCGTCCGCCTTATATATATAATAAGGTGTATCGGCTTGCGGCCTCCGCCTTTTGTCATCTGTCGATGTCAGGAATGATATAGTCGAGGCCGGCTCCGACGGCGATTAGGTCGGCAATCTTTGTGCCTCTCAGCATCTCGTCGAGTGCTCCGACAAGAGTCAGAGCCATAGGGCGCAGCTTCATTCGGTACGGCATCTTGTCTCCTCTTGAATCGAGATATACGCCGAACTCTCCGCTGGTGCCTTCCACTGCGAAATACCACTGTCCCTCCGGACATTTGATGATGGGTTTCTGCTTGATGTAGAAGTCTCCCTCCGGTATGTTGTCGATGAGCTGTTCGATGATGCGTATCGACTGTTCGATCTCTTTCACGCGCAGATAGTATCTGTCTTGCGAATCTCCGTTGTCGAGCACGACCTGCTTCCAGTCAACCTTGTCATACACTCCGTAGGGATAGTTCTTGCGTATGTCGTTAGCCCATGCCGATGCACGTCCGTTAGATCCTGACACGCCGTAGTCGATGGCTTTCTCCTTTGTCAGCGTACCGACGCCTTCGAGACGCTGGTGTGTGATGACGTTGTCTCCGAAGACGTTGACATACTCTTCGAGTTTCGGCTTGAGATATTCGCACAGCTTCTTCACGTTCTCCTGGAAGTGTTCGTCGATGTCCGCCTGCAGTCCTCCGATGCGGTAGTAGTTCTGTATGAGGCGTCCGCCTGTCGTCTCCTCCATGACATTGAGAACATACTCACGGTCGCGCATACAGAAGAGGAACGCGGTCAGAGCGCCGAGGTCCTGTGCGTAGCATCCGAGATATAGCAGGTGTCCGTCGATGCGCTGCAGCTCGTCCATGATGGTTCGTATGGTCTTGATGCGGTCGTTCAGTTCCACTCCGAGCGCCTCTTCTATGACGCCGCAGATGGCGTGGCGGTTTATCATCGCCGAGAGGTAGTTGAGGCGGTCTGTCATGGCAAGTGTCTGCGGATATGTCATGCTCTCGAACATCTTCTCTATGCCGCGGTGTATGTATCCGAGATGCGGATAGACTTTCTTCACCGTCTCGCCGTCGAGTATGGTCTGCAGACGGAGCACTCCGTGTGTTGAAGGGTGCTGCGGTCCGATGTTCATGACAAAGTCGTCGTCTCCGAACAGCTGTACAGTCGTTTCCACCACCTTTCCCTCCGCGTTGAGGTCATATCGTGTGGTGGTGTCTTTCTCGACGTCGTCTTCGAGGCTGTAGCCCTCTTCCGGCTCAAAGTCCTTTCTGAAGGGGTGTCCCTTGAAGTCGTTGCGCAGGAAGAGGCGTCTCATATCGGGATGTCCGACGAACTTTATTCCGTAGAAGTCGTACACCTCGCGTTCGAGGAGGTCAGCGCACGCCCACAGCGGCGTGACGGAGTGTATCACCTCGTGTCCGTCGATGACGGCAGCCATCGTCTTTACGGAGATTCTCTCGTGCATCATTGTGTTCTCGAGGATGTATATACATCCGCGTCCCTCGTCGCCGAAGTCTTCTCCGATGATGGTCACGAGATAGTCGAAATGTTTAGCGTGTCGCAGCTGCGCCATCTCTTTGGCGAAGTCGCTGAAAGCATATTCTGTAGGGTTAAGTTTCATTTCGCGTCTCCTCCTTTTTATTTAAATGAATCGTCAATGGCTTTTCTGATGGCTGCCGCACACTCAGCCATCCATCCCTTCACCTCTGCTGCGATGCGCTTCGGCATGTCTTTCGTGACGAGGGGGTGCGGGTTCTTCTCTTTCCTGTTCACTCCTCCGAAGAATTTCTCTACCTTCACCTTACGCTGCAGCTGCATCATGCCGTAGAGGATGGCCTCCGGGCGTGGGGGACATCCCGGGATATATACATCGACGGGCAAAAACTCGTCAATGCCCCGCACAACGTGGTAGCTCTGCTTGAACGGTCCGCCGGATATGGCGCATCCTCCAACAGCGACGACATACTTCGGTTCAGCCATCTCGTCGTACAGACGTTTCAGCACAGGAGCCATCTTGTGCGTGATGGTTCCGGCACACATGATGAGGTCAGCCTGTCGCGGGGAGTTTCGCGTCACCTCAAAACCGAAGCGCGCGAAGTCGTATCGCGCACAGCCGCACGCCATGAACTCGATGCCGCAGCACGAGGTTGCGAAGGTGAGCGACCACAGCGAGTTGCTGCGTCCCCAGTTGATCAGCGCGTCGAGATTGCCCAGGACGACATTGACGCCGCCCTCATTCAGCTCGTTGATGATGGCCTCGAGGCTTGCGTTGTCCTTCCACTCGTCGTAGGGGATGGACTTTATGACCGGTTTCCTTATTTCCATTCGAGCGCTCCTTTCCGCCATGCGTAAGCAAGGCCAAAAACAAGTACGAGCATGAAGAAGCCGATGCTACACAATGCCATCGTACCAAAATTCCTGACTACGACCGCCCAGGGATAGAGAAACACAGTCTCGACATCGAACATGAGGAAGAGGATGGCGAAGAGATAGTAGCCCACGTGCATCGGAAGCCATGAGCTGCCGTGCGTCGGGATGCCGCATTCAAAAGGTTCGCCTTTTACTCTGTTGTATGTTCTGGGGCCAAGCAGTTTCGCCGTGACGTATGCCGCCACAACCAAAAAGACAGCCGTTAAGATAACGGTGATAAACAAAGTAAAATACATAAAAAATATGTGATTAGTTGATTTTAGCCTAAATTCGGTGCAAAGTTACAAAAAATTAATGATACAGACGAACTTTTGTCACGACAAAAATCACAAAACGGAGATTTTTTGTAATATCAGAACACGGCGCAAACCGTAAAGGCTCCCGCCGCGGCCTTACTTTCTGCTGTTCCGCCTCACGATGCATAGCATCGGCGTGAGGGGCGGGGCATCGTCAGGACGGGCTTCTGGCGATGGCGGCGAAAGCCGTCCGTATAACATCGATTAACACTTTCCGGGACACGAAAAAACACTGGGTTTTCATTGGTTTTCGCTTGCCGAAACGTCAAAACAGCACATCTCGCACCACCTGAAACATACTTTTTTCATACAAAACACACCATTCTGCCCCTCAAGACACTCTGTTTCGGCACGCAATATTGTCAATGTGACGACCCAAGATAGTCAAAGTGACAACCCAAGATTGACTATCTTGCAAATCCCGAACGTCCTCCACGCATCCTCATATCTCATAACATATTGAATAACAAGCTTTTACGCAAAACTCCGAAATACTCATCTGAAAACCTCCGAAGTCTGTCCGCCTCGGAAATATCGCCGTATTTCGCGTTAAGGAGAGTATAGTTTTCTTAAATTATGTATAAAATGTGGCGTATTCCCGGAAACATCCACCACAAGGTTGCGAGAGCTTTTCAAAATCTGCAAGGATAGTACCGCCCTAACTACCTTTTTTAACATAGTTAGGGCGCACCTATAAACGATAACACCGCCCTAACTACCTATTTTTATATAGTTAGGGCGGTGCTATCGCAAATACATCCCCCTTCCTCCCCCCTATCTCATAGGGACAGTTTCTGTTTTGAAAATGGACATTAAAGGGGGGGGGTAGGCTTCCACATTCTATGAGAGAAATGAGAGTTGGTTTGCAGCAACCGTTTCCTTATATATAATGAAGTTTTAGAAACGGAAGAGCTGGAGTGGAGGAGAAGAAGCGTTCACATTATCCGAAATACAAGGTGAACACCTATTGTCCGCAAGCTTTCACCACGAAAAGAATAGAACTTTTCCCTCATAAAAGTTTGGTGGTATCATTTTTTTGTAGTAGCTTTGCAAATGAATTAATTCGATGACGCAATGGCAAGAAAATTATATCCTATAGGAATTCAGACATTTGAACGGATCCGCAAGGAGGATAAGTTCTATATAGATAAGACGGAATATGTCTATCGTATGACTCATACGGATGGAACGTATTTCTTCTTGAGTCGCCCACGCCGTTTCGGCAAATCGCTGCTGATTTCCACCTTCCAAAGTTATTTCGAGGGAAAGAAGGAACTGTTCAAGGGGCTTGCCATCGAGAAGCTGGAGAAGGAGTGGAATACTTATCCTGTTCTGCACTTCGACCTGAGCAAGGGTAAGCATATGGAGAAGGCGCAGTTAGAAGAGCATCTGGGCTACCTCTTGGAAGATTATGAACAAAAGTATGGTATAGAAAATCACCGTAACGGAAACAATAATCGGTTCAATGACTTGATAGAAGTGGTTTCCCAAAAGACTGGCAAGCAGGTGGTGGTGCTCATTGATGAATATGACGCTCCGCTGCTGGATGTGGCGCATGAAAAGGAAAAACTCGATGAGCTCCGTAACACAATGCGCAACTTCTATAGTCCTCTGAAGGGAAACGAGTCTATGCTTCGATTTGTCTTTATGACGGGCATCACGAAGTTTTCGCAGCTCAGCATCTTCAGCGAGCTGAACAACATCAAGAATATGAGCATGGACGAGCCTTATGCCGGCATCTGTGGCATCACCAAGGAGGAAATGTTGACCCAGATGAGTGATGACATCGATGCTCTTGCCGAGCATCTGGAACTGAGCAGGGAGGAGACTATCCAGGAACTCAAAGACCATTATGATGGTTATCACTTCACTTGGCCATCGCCTGATGTCTTCAATCCTTACAGCTTGCTCAATTGCTTTGCTGATGGCAAGTTGAAGGCTTATTGGTTTGGATCCGGTACACCTACTTATCTGATTGAAAAAATGAGGGAGTTTCATGTGTTGCCATCGCAGTTGGGGCGGGTGAGGACTAAGGCTTCCTCCTTTGACGCTGCAACGGAAAGAATGACTTCGCTCACTCCTCTGCTGTATCAGAGTGGCTATCTCACCATCAAGGACTACGAAAAGAAGATAGATGTTTATACGCTCGACTTTCCTAACAAGGAGATTGAGGTGGGACTGTTCGACAGTTTGTTGCCGGGCTACCTTGGATCGGGAATAGATACGGGTAGGGTTGTGATAGCTGACATTTCTTCCTATATTAATAGTGATAAAATGGATGAAGCCCTGCAAATGCTGGCTGATTTCCTGGAAACCATTCCGTATTGCGACAACACCAATTACGAGGGGCATTACCAGCAGATGCTTTACATCATCTTTGCCTTGCTTACTGACTACAATATTATTGTGGAGCAGCACACGGCTAAAGGGAGAATCGACATCACGATGGAGACTGCCGACACCATCTATGTGATCGAACTGAAATTCAACAAGAGTGCCGAGGAGGCTCTCGCCCAGATAGAGGCAAGGCATTATGCCGATGCTTTCAAGATGAGCGGCAAGAAGGTGGTAAAGGTGGGCTTGAACTTCTCTGTCAAAGACGAGGTGAATACTCTGGAATGGGTGATTTCCTGACACTGAGGTGGTTAGCCGATGGATTACGATTGACTTTCACAAATTTTTAAAATAACCATCCCATGACATACGAAGATTTCAAGCAATTGGCTGAGCATCCACAGCATCGGGATGTTCCTGCCATCTTCAAACTCGAAGTTTTAGAAACGGAAGAATTGGAGGAGAAGAAGCGTTCACACTATCCGAAATATAAGGTGAACACCTATTGTCCGCAAGCCTTCACCACAACTTTGGAGGAGGCTGAGAGACTGATGCACCAGGATGTCCTTTACCGCAAGAAGATGAAAGAGGAAGACGACTATCCGCGGGATACCTTCTGCTATTATATCTCGGAGATTCCGATGGGACTGATGCACTACAACCGGGAATGTCTTTCGGAAAGGGTGTATGACGGAGAAGGAAACCTGATTGACCGGACTTACTGCTGTTCGGGATTCAGCATCTACTATCCCGGCATCTGCGATTCGCCTGCATACGACCGTCATCCTGACGAGACCTTCCGAGGCAGAAGCGCTGAACAGATCAGATTCCAGAAAGGTGACATCGTGGAAGTATATCGTGGCGATGAGGTGAAACTTGCCATCGTTGTCGGTACTCCGCTTACCACCGAATGGATCTGGGAGAGAAACCAGGCTGTCAAGGATAAAAGGGGTTTGGATGAACTGCCATACGATGAAACGGATGACAGCTATACTGTGATAGATGGTCCCGGCTACGAGTACCACGACCATGTTCCGTCGCTGTATGTCTTCGCCCCCCACTATCATGTGCCGCTCTATCTTCAGAGACGATTCAAGGGGTATCTGGAGAAGGCAGAGAAGAAGCTGAAAGAAGAGGAGGAGAAAGACAGAATCTTCCGCCAGGCTCACGATTGCAGCATCCGAAACAAGGAACAGATAGAGAAGTCAGAAAAGTGCGGTTGCTTCAGCTGCTGCAAAATCTTCTCGCCATCCGAAATCACAGATTACCTCCCTGATGAGCCGCCTACAGCCGAATGTCCCTTCTGCTATATCGACTCCGTAATAGGTGATGCCTCTGGCTTCCCTATTACCCAGGATTTCTTAAAGAAAATGAAGAAGAGATGGTTCTAGGCATAATAAGGAAAGCCAACAGGTCGTTGATAAGTTAGCACATACTTTAGGCTCTACTCGTTACCTATATAATAAGGTGTAACAAAGGTTACACTACAAATGGAATAAACGGAATGGTCAAAAAAAAGGGGAAAAAAATACACAAAATACACAACCTTGTGTATTTTGTGTATTTTTAACGGAGAGAATCATCCGTCTCCGTCGGTTTGGCTGTTACGGTTCAGGCAAAAAGAATGTACCGCGCATCCCGTGACGTGACCCGGATGTGTTAAACAACAGGAAACTATTCTTAATAAAGCATAATTTTTTCTGCAATCATGTCCCTTTCGTTGTAATTTTGTTGTTATTATAGTGAGACAGGGCGAAAGCTACATGACGCAGCCCGCACATCAATAACAATTCTGCATACATACTAAACAAACACTTTATCATGAAAAAGTCTTTGCTGACACTCTTCGCAATTCTTTTAGCGACCCTGGCAAACGCACAGATCTCGTTCACCCCGTCGATGAAACAGACGGCTCCAGACGAGATAACCATCTATTTCACCGGCACGATAGGCAGCGGCTGGCATGTCTATGCCCCCACTGAGAGCAACGGTCCCATCCCCGCCACCTTCAACATCGACAAGATAGAGGGTGCGAAGCCCGTCGGACAGCTGACAGCCAACAAGGCCGCCACGAAGAAATACGAGGACATGTTCGGGGCGGAGGTGAGCTTCTACGAGCACTCCGTCACTTTCTCCCAGAAGGTGAAGCTGACCGGCCCGACATACAAGATCGAAGGCTATCTCCAATACGGCGCGTGCGACGACCAGAGTTGTATGCCGCCGACATCCGTAGATTTCAAATATTCAGGCAAGGGCGTGGAGAAAGCCGCCGCGACAACCCCCGACGAGAAAGGCGCAGCAGAGACCGAGGAGGCAACGGCTGACGCAGAGGCGGCAACCGCTGACGCAACGGCAGCTGACAGCACGGCAGCCCCGGCAGACAGTCTGGCACAGACAGGCATCACGGGCAACGACATGTGGCGGCCGGTCATCGACAAGCTCAACGCCTTTGACGGAGGCGACACCGAAGCCGGCGCCTCGCTCTGGAGAATCTTCATACTCGGCATCCTGGGCGGATTCATCGCCCTCCTCACGCCATGCGTATGGCCTATCATACCGATGACAGTCAGCTTCTTCCTGAAGCGGGCGAAGGACGACAAGAAGAAAGGCGTGCGCGACGCCTTCACATACGGCATATCCATCATCGTCATATATCTCGTGCTGGGACTGGCGGTGACACTGCTCTTCGGAGCCTCGGCCCTCAACGCGCTCTCTACAAACGCCGTGTTCAACATCTTCTTCTTCCTGCTGCTCGTCGTCTTCGGTGCGTCGTTCCTCGGAGGCTTCGAGATCATGCTGCCGTCGAGCTGGACAAACGCCGTTGACAGCAAGGCATCATCGACAACCGGCCTGCTCAGCATCTTCCTCATGGCATTCACGCTGGCTCTCGTCAGCTTCTCGTGCACAGGCCCCATCATCGGCTTCCTGCTCGTAGAGATGGGCACATCGGGCAATATCGTAGGCCCTGCCGTCGGAATGTTCGGCTTCGCCCTCGCCCTCGCCCTGCCGTTCACGCTCTTCGCCATCTTCCCCACATGGCTTAAGTCAGCACCTAAGTCAGGCAACTGGATGAACAACGTGAAGGTGACGCTCGGCTTCATCGAACTCGCCTTCTCGCTCAAGTTCCTCAGCGTCGCCGACCTCGCCTACGGCTGGCACATTCTCGACCGCGAGACATTCCTCGCCCTGTGGATAGCACTCTTCGCACTGCTCGGATGCTACCTCATCGGATGGATCAGATTCCCGCACGACGAGGACGAGTGGGACGAGATGGGCGAGAAAATCACCAACCCGCGCACCCCTGTCACACGCTTCTTCATCGCACTCTGCTCCTTCGCCTTCGCCATATACATGGTGCCCGGACTGTGGGGAGCGCCGTGCAAGGCAGTGTCGGCTTTCGCACCGCCGATGAACACGCAGGACTTCAACCTCGCCAAGACAGACGGCATAGAGCCTCAATACCGCGACTTCGAGGCTGGAATGCAGGCGGCAAAGGCGGAGGGAAAACCGGTGATGATAGACTTCACAGGCTTCGGATGCGTCAACTGCCGCAAGATGGAGGCGGCGGTATGGACTGACAGCGAGGTGAAACGCATCATAACGGAAGACTATGTCCTCATACAGCTCTTCGTAGATGACAAGACCCCACTGCCAGAACCCGTCGAGGTGGTTGAGAACGGACAGCCGCGCAAACTGCGCACCGTAGGAGACAAATGGAGCTATTTCCAGCGACACAAGTTCGGAAGCAACACGCAGCCGTTCTATGTGCTGCTCGACAACGACGGCAACCCGCTCAACGCAGCCTACTCGTACGACGAAGACATACAGAAATACACGGACTTCCTGAACAAGGGTCTGAAGAACTATGGCAAATAGCCTCGACGCCCCACGGCAGCAACATGCCGCAACGGCAACGACACCGACAAAAGAACAGAGTATGATTGAAGAACAGAAACGCCGGCAAATCATCGACCTCGTGAAGCGCGAGGTGGTTCCGGCAATAGGATGCACCGAGCCCATCGCCGTGGCTCTCTGCGTGGCGAAAGCGCGGGAGACACTGGGCATCGTGCCAGAGAGAATCACAGTGTTCCTCAGTGCCAACATGCTGAAAAACGCCATGGGCGTCGGCATTCCCGGCACAGGCATGGTGGGACTCCCGATAGCCGTGGCACTCGGAGCCATCGTCGGGAAGAGCAGCTACGAACTGGAGGTGCTGCGAGACGTTGACGCCGACGCTGTGGAGAAAGGCAAACGATACATCGACGAAGGACGTGTGGATGTGAAACTCAAAGACGGGACGTGCGACAAACTCTATATCGAGACAATAGCACAACACACAGCACGCACAGCACGCTGCGTCATAGCCGGCGGACACACACACTTCACACGCATCGAACTCGACGGCGTCACACTGCTCGACGACAGCGCAACGCAACACGGGCAGGAGAACGGCGAGGAGGAGGAGCTGTGTCTCAGGACAGTGTATGACTTCGCCACCACCGCACCCTTGGAAGAAATCGAGTTCATCAACGAATCGAGACAACTCAACGAAGAGGCGGCACGTCTCTCGCTGCTCGGAAACTACGGACACCGCCTCGGCAAGACACTCACACGACCGCTCGGAAAAGGCATCATGGGCGAAAGCATCTTCTCACACATACTCTCCGCGACAAGCAGCGCATGCGACGCACGTATGGCTGGGGCGAAAATCCCGGTGATGTCAAACTCCGGCTCGGGAAACCAAGGCATCGCAGCGACACTGCCCGTCGTCGTCTTCGGAGAAGAGAACCACAACACCTCCGAAGAAATCACACGCGCACTAATGCTCAGCCACCTCACCGCCATATACATCAAGCAAAGCCTCGGACGGCTGTCGGCACTGTGCGGATGCGTGGTGGCGTCAACAGGATCGGCGTGCGGCATAACATATCTCATGGGAGGGAAATACGAACATGTAGCCTACTCGGTGAAGAACATGATAGCCAACCTCGCCGGTATGGTGTGCGACGGAGCGAAACCATCGTGCGCACTGAAGGTGACAAGCGGAGTATCGACTGCCGTGCTATCCGCAATGCTCGCCGTACAGAACACCTACGTCTCGTCGGTAGAGGGACTGATAGAAGACGACGTTGACAGAACCATACACAACATGACACGCATCGGAGCGGAAGCGATGAACGAGACAGACCGCATGGTGCTCGACATCATGACACATAAAAAAAACGACACTTTTCTTGCATAATCGAAAAGATATTACTAATTTTGCATCCGATTGATTCAAAAAAACGGCAACACGCCAACCAAACAGGACAACTATGCTTTTCGACCAAATCTCAAACGACATCAAGGAAGCGATGAAGGCACGCGACAAAGTGCGCCTCGAAACTCTACGAAACGTAAAGAAAGTCTTTCTCGAGGCAAAGACAGCCCCGGGAGCAAACGACACGCTCAGCGACAGCAACGCAATGAAAATCTTGCAGAAACTGGCAAAACAGGGAAAAGAATCTGCAGAGACTTACAAACAGCAGAACAGGGCTGACCTCGCAGACGCCGAACTGGCACAAGTGGCTGTCATAGAGGAGTATCTGCCGAAACCTTTCACACCAGAAGAAATAGAGGAGGCCGTAAGCACCATCATCGCACAGACTGGAGCAACGTCTATGAAAGACATGGGAAAAGTGATGGGCGTAGCAACAAAACAGCTGGCGGGAAAAGCCGACGGCACCGCCATCTCGGCTATGGTGAAGAAACTGCTCGGGCAAGCCTGACAGCACCGGCTCTCGAAGATACTACACAGAGAGAGAGGGACATAACGGAAACAATACGGGTTGGAGAGACATCCGGCATGCGAAAGACACACAATCTGCATGACGGACGCCTCGACAACCCTCGTTTTTGTCTGAGACAAACTACCCGGCAACACCGCGGAGAATGACACAAAACAAACGGAAGACGGCAACATCCGGCATGGTGAAGGCCGAAAACAAAACATATCAGCGGAGAGGATGAAGAAAAAAGAGCCTTTTTCTTTGTCCTTTAGATTTTTATTGCTAACTTTGCAAACGTCTATACTACAAAAACGACCAAGACAGAAACGGAAACATACAAAAACAGAAAATGAGCATAGAACAGAAAATCCAGGAATCTGCCAAGGCAGCGGCGAAAGCGTTGTACGGCATCGATGCAGACGAGAAGATGGTACAGCTGCAGAAGACACGCAGCGAGTTTCAGGGAAACCTCACGCTCGTAGTCTTCCCCTTCGTAAAAGCAGCACGAAAGAAACCGGAGGCGGTGGCGGAAGAGATAGGACAATACCTCGTGGAGAACAGCGGTGTCGTAAGCGAATACAATGTCGTCAAGGGCTTCCTGAACCTTTCTATAGCACAGGCGGCATGGAGAGAACTGCTCGAGGAGATAGACTCTGACGAGCACTACGGAGAGAAGAAAGCCGACGACAACGCACCGCTCGTCATGATAGAATACTCCTCGCCCAACACCAACAAGCCCCTGCACCTCGGACACGTGCGCAACAACCTCCTGGGATGGGCACTCGCTCAGGTGATGAAGGCTAACGGAAACAAAGTCGTGAAGACAAATATCGTCAACGACCGCGGCATACACATCTGCAAATCAATGCTCGCTTGGATAAAATGGGGCAACGGAGAGACACCCGAAACGGCGGGAAAGAAAGGCGACCACCTCATCGGAGACTACTACGTGGCATTCGACAAACACTACCGCGAAGAGGTGAAAGCACTCACGGCACAGCTCATCGAAGGCGGCATGGCTGAAGAAGAAGCGACAGAGAAGGCAAAACGTGAAGCGCCGCTCATCGTGGAGGCCCACGAGATGCTCGTCAAATGGGAGAACAACGACCCCGAAGTAAGGGCGTTGTGGAAGAAGATGAACGAATGGGTGTATGCCGGATTCGACCAGACCTACAAGATGATGGGCGTATCGTTCGACAAGATATACTACGAATCGGACACTTATCTCGAAGGAAAGGAGAAGGTTGAGGAAGGACTGAAGAAAGGCTTCTTCTACAGAAGGGACGACGGCTCGGTATGGGCAGACCTCACAGGAGAAGGCCTCGACGAGAAACTGCTGCTACGCGCCGACGGCACATCGGTGTATATGACCCAGGACATCGGCACGGCGAAACTGAGATTCCAGGACTATCCGATTGACCAGATGATATATGTCGTCGGAAACGAACAGAACTATCACTTCCAGGTGCTGTCCATACTCCTCGACAAACTCGGATTCAAATGGGGCAAGGACCTCGTACACTTCTCCTACGGCATGGTGGAACTGCCTAACGGAAAGATGAAGTCGAGGGAAGGTACTGTCGTCGATGCCGACGACCTCATGGCGGCTATGATTGCCGACGCGAGAAAGACAAGCGACGAACTCGGAAAATTCGACGACATGACAGAGCAGGAGAAGCAGGAAGTGGCTCGCATCGTAGGCCTCGGAGCATTGAAGTATTTCATCCTCAAGGTTGACGCAAGAAAGAACATGCTCTTCAATCCAGAAGAATCAATAGACTTCAACGGCAACACCGGACCGTTCATACAATACACCTACGCACGCATACGCTCAATACTGCGCAAGGCGGAGGCGCAGGGACTGAAGGCAGAAGCAGCAACGGTGGCTCTCGAACAGAAGGAAATAGACCTCATACAGAAAATCAGCGAATACGGTGTGGCTGTGCAACAGGCTGGAAAAGACTATAACCCAGCCGGCATTGCAGCATACTGCTACGAACTGACAAAACAGTTCAACCAGTTCTACCACGACTTCAGCATACTCAACGCCGACAACGAGGAACAGAAGAAATTCCGGCTGCTGCTCGCACGCAACGTGGCGAAGAACATACGCAACGGCATGGCACTGCTCGGAATAGAGGTGCCGGAAAGAATGTGATATGACCATAATTATGTTGACAAGGCGACCTGAAAATCAATGACCCCCACATACAGCACACAACTGGCATGGGCGGTGGACGCCGCCTGCTCCGGAAATCCGGGACCGATGGAATACCGTGGCGTGGACCTCAACACCGGCAGGCAGATATTCCACTTCGGACCGATGCACGGGACCAACAACATCGGAGAGTTCCTCGCCATCGTTCATGCCCTCGCCCTCCTGGAAAGGCAGGGGATGAACAGACACGTCATTTACTCCGATTCTGTCAATGCACAGCTGTGGGTGAAGAAGATGCAATGCAAGACGAAACTTGAGATGAACGACCAGACACGACAGCTGCACGACATCATCACAAGGGCTGAGAACTGGCTACGCACACACTCATTCAGAGTGCCCATACTGAAATGGGACACGAAGAACTGGGGCGAGATTCCCGCCGACTTCGGAAGGAAATAGCATTGGCTGCCGAAATATCCGGTGTCACAAACAACACGAACGTCACCATTGAGCAACACACATGACAGGGCAACACGACATAGCATATCTGCCGCTGAAAGACATCACCGCGATGCACGGCGATGAGATAATGCGTGCCGTGGAGCGAGTGGTGAGAAGCGGATGGTATCTCCTCGGAGAAGAAGTGAAGGCGTTCGAAAAAGAATATGCGGCTTACACCCGGCAAGAACATTGCATAGGATGCGCCAACGGACTGGATGCACTCACGCTAACACTGACGGCATGGAAAGAGATGGGGATGATAGCGGAAGGCGACGAGGTCATAGTGCCCGCTAACACATACATAGCCTCGTGGCTCGCCGTGAGCAACAGCGGGCTGAAGCCAGTGCCCGTAGAGCCGCGTCAAGACACGCTGCAGATAGACCCGCAACGTATCGAGGAGGCCGTGACAAAACGCACACGCTGCATCATGATTGTGCATCTCTACGGCTATAACGCCTACTGCAAGGACATTGCGGAGATATGCCGGAAACACCGGCTGATGCTACTCGAAGACTGCGCACAGGCACACGGGCTTCGGCACGACACTGTGCCGGCAGACGTGACGGCTGCCTGCGCATACTCATTCTATCCCGGAAAGAACCTCGGAGCCCTCGGTGACGCCGGATGTGTAGTCACCGGCCACGACGGGACGGCACAGATGGTGAGGCGTCTCGCAAACTACGGCTCAGACAAGAAATACATCTTCCGCAACAAGGGAAGGAACTCGAGATTGGACGACATACAAGCCGCAGTGCTCAGAGTGAAGCTCACACACCTCGACAAAGACAACGGAAGAAGGCAGGAGATAGCAGGACGATACCTCGAAGGCATGAGGAACAAGGCGGTGAAGATGCCGCCGGCAGGAGGGGTGGTACACATCTTCCCTGTCTTCTGCAAAGACAGGGAGAGGCTGCAGGCTCATCTCGCCGACGCAGGCATAGCGACGATGATACACTACCCCATCCCGCCACACCGGCAGGAAGCATACAGAGAGATGCATCACCTGACGCTGCCCGTGACGGAGAAGATTCACCGCGAAGAACTCTCGCTGCCATGCCATCCCGCAATGACAGACGACGAATGCCGCAGAGTAGTCGAGGCTGTCAATGCGTTCTGCTTATAGGCTGGATATTCCGAATACATTCACATGCACATCATATTTTTATAGCCAGACTGCCTATACCTTATTATATATATACAGAATCTGACACCTTATTATATACAACCCACACCAGCCGACATCATGAGCTACTACAAAATCTTCAAAGACATAAACGCCATCCCGCGCCCGTCGCACCACGAAGGGCAGATAGCCGACTTCCTCTGCCGCTTCGCCGACACCCACGGTCTCGAATGGCAACGTGACAGCGAGAACTGTGTCGTCATCAGAAAGCCGGCATCGCCGGGATATGAGAATCATGAGCCTCTCGTCATCCTCAACCACTGCGACATGGTGTGTGTGGCAGAAGAAGGGAAACGCTTCAACCCGCTCCGCGACGCCATAGAGGCGGAAACCGTAAGCATCGACGGAGAGAGATGGATGAGGGCGAAAGGCACATCGCTCGGCGCGGACAACGGCATCGGACTGGCAATGGCACTCGCCATCCTCGCAGACAAGACAATGCGGCACCCGCAACTTGAGGTGCTGACCACGACAAACGAAGAGGACGGCATGAGCGGAGCAGAACGCATGAGCCCCGACTTCATCAATGGCAGACGGGTGCTGAACCTCGATTCCGAAGCATACGACGAGATAACAGTAGGAGCCGCAGGCGCGTTCATGCAGACTGCCAGACTGCCTTACACGAAGCAACGGATGCCAGAGGGATACCTGGCATACAACGTCAGCGTCAGCGGAGGAAAGGGAGGACACAGCGGAGTGGATATCGTACGCAACAGGGCGAACGCGATAAAGGTCCTCGCAAACCTGCTCCTCGTAGCCATAAGGCAATGCGACATAAAGCTGTATCTCGTAAACTTCAACGGAGGGACCGCAGCTGCGTCGATTCCTTCGTCTGCATCGGCAAAGGTAGTGTTGCCGAAAGACGACGCAAGAAGATTTGAAAGCCTTGTGACACAATGCGACGAAGAACTCGAACGACAGTATGCCGGGACAGACGGCGACGTGACCGCTGCGTGCGAAGCGTCGGTATGGAAAGCGGGCGTGGTGTCTGAAGAAGCGACACATCTGCTGCTTGCTGCCATCAACGGCATTCCGGCAGGCCCCATCGAGATGCTCGACACACAGACAGCGATGACCAGCAACAACATCGGGCGTGTCGTCCAGAAAGACAACATGTTTGAAGTGAGCACGCACACCCGCAGCTTCGACAACGCCGCCATGGAGAATATCGCAATGCAGATAAGGAAAATCTTCGAACTGAGCGGAGCCGACGTAGAGACGGTGATGAAAGCCCCGGCATGGAAAGAAGACCCGGACAACAGCCTCGTCAACATCACGTGCAAGACATTCGAGGATGTCCTCGGATTCACGCCAAAGAAGGTGGCGATGCATTTCGTGCTCGAGGCAGGATTCCTCGTAGAGAAATTCCCGGGGCTGCACATCGCAAGCATCGGGCCGCGCATCGTCGAGCCGCACAGCGTGCAGGAGCGTGTGCAGCTGTCAACTGTCGATAACATCTGGCGCGTGGTGACTGAACTGCTCGGAAGACTGTAACCGGAGACGGCGACACGCATACATATACATACCATCACTGACGGTGAGAGTACTGATACTTAGCACATACGAGAAAGCGGGAGGCGCAGCGATAGCAGCCTCGCGACTGAGGGAGGCACTGACGAAAAGCGGTGTCGGGACATCCATGGCGGTCAGCAGCAAGGGATGGATAAAGGGTAAGACATGGGCGTTCGTAAGAGAACGCACCGCCATACTCCTTGCCAACCGCGGCAGACGTGACAATCTCTACGCCATAGACACAGCTCTCGCCGGCGAGGACATAACACAACTGGAAGAATACAAGGAGGCGGACGTCATACACCTGCATTGGGTGAACCAGGGATTCCTGTCGTTTCAAACCCTGCAGAAAATCATCGACAGCGGAAAACGCATCGTATGGACCATGCACGACGCATGGAACACGACAGGCATCTGCCACCTCACGCTCGGCTGCGAAGCCTACCGCAATGAGTGCGGCAACTGCAAATACCTCACCCGTCCGCATCCCGCCGACCTCTCGCACACCGTCTGGGAGAAGAAACGCCGCCTGTATTCCAAGCGCAACATCACATTCGTGGCATGCAGCTCGTGGCTGATGGCAGAGGCAGAGAAAAGCAGTCTGCTGTCAGGACAAGACGTGCGCCATGTCCCAAACCCCATCGACACCGACCTCTTCAAGCCTCTCGACAAGGCAGAATGCCGCCGTGCGCTGCACCTGCCCGCCGGAAAGCGGCTGCTGCTCTTTGTGGCACAGAACGTCAACAACCCCAACAAGGGCATGACATTCCTTGCCGAAGCCATCCGCAGCTTAGACAACTCCGACGTCGCTCTCGTCATGCTGGGAGGGAAGGGAGAAGACATGGGCGGGATGATGCCGTCAACAGAAATCTTCCCGCTCGGTTACATCAACGATGCGGAAACCATACGCCGCATATATTCCGCCGCCGACGCCTTCGTACTGCCGTCTCTCTCAGAGAACCTGCCTAACACCATCATGGAGGCGATGGCGTGCGGCACACCGTGTGTCGGATTCAATACCGGGGGCATTCCGGAAATGATAGACCATAAAGTGAACGGATACGTCGCACGATACCGCGACGCACACGACCTCGCACAAGGGCTGGCAGACGTTCTCGAGAACAACATCGCATACAGCACACACTGCCGCGAGAAGGCGGTGCGCGAATACAGCGAGACCGTCGTGGCGGAGAGATACATCTCCATATACAAGTCAGGCGTGCCACAATCCCAGACACCCCACGCACCACAATCCATACCTCCATGCGCAAGATACTGAACATACTACGCATCCATCCCGAAGAACGATGGCTGGCAGCCGTCTCTGCACTCGTCTTCACCGTGCTCAACGCCATGACTGTGGCGAAATACTACGGCTCGTTCAGCCAGCTCACGGAGTCCTACCACCGTCTCTTCGTCGGCACCTTCCACATCTCCGGCTTCGACCCTCTGACCTACGAGCTGATGTCGCAGTGGGACACGGTGTATAACGTCTATCGCCATCCGCTGCTCGCCTTTATGCTCTGGCCTCTCAATCAGGTCAACCAGATGCTTATCATGCTCACCGGCACCAACTGCGCCACGTTAGTGACGGCGGTGATGCTCGTTGTCTGCGCCACATACTCGTGCCTCTTCCTCTTCCGCATCTTCACACGCATCATAGAGACAGAGCGACGCGAGGCATTCCTCCTGTGCGCCTTCTACTACGGCTTCGCCTTCATCATGCTATCGACAATGGTTCCCGACCATTTCGTCATCTCCATGACAGCATTGCTCCTCACGCTTTATGTCACCGGCATGAAGCTCCGTCACGGCTCCGCCCTGAACGCCAAAGAGACGGTAGCGTTATTTGTTGTCACGGCAGGCGTGTCGCTCAACAACGGGCTGAAAGTCTTCCTCGCCGCACTCTTCACACGCCGCCGGCGTTTCTTCCGCCCTCTCTTCCTCATCCTTGCAGTCATTCTGCCAGCGCTCCTTATATGGGGTTTCGCACGCTGGGAATACCGCACCTTCGTCTGGCCTAAAGAGATGGCGCGCAAAGAACTGAAGATGAAGAAAGACCGTGCACACACAGAGGCGATACGCCAGCAGGTCAGAGACTCCATGGGCACTGCCGGCAAGGCTGAGGTGGAGAGGCTTGTGAAGAAGATCAAGCAGGAGCGCGCCGTAGCGAAATACCGTGCCGACCGCAAGAAGATATGGAACCGCAACACCGGCAAGCCGATAGCGAAGGGCGAGTTCATGCGATGGACTGACATCACCACGCCGCGGTGGGACACCGTGGTAGAGAATCTCTTCGGCGAAGCCCTCATCCTGCACGGGCAGCATCTGCTTGGCGACGTGCTCAGAGACCGCCCCGTCATCGTGAGATACAGGTGCAAGGCGAACTACATCATCGAGGCTCTCGTCCTCCTCATCTTCCTTGCCGGGCTGTGGGCAGGACGCAAGAGCCTGTTTCTTTGGACAGCGATGTCGTTCTTCGCCATGGACATGGCACTGCATCTTGGGCTCGGCTTCGGCATAAACGAGATATACATCATGTCGCCCCACTATCTCTTCGTCATCCCCATTGCCGCCGCTTTCCTGCTGAAACGTCTGCACGGCAGTCCCTCGGCAGGCAGATGGCGCGTTGCGGCTGTCATCGCCATCGCCTCAGCCACACTATGGTGCTGGGCTGCAAACACTACTCTCATCACGAGATTCATTCTCTCATGCTGAGCAGAAGTCATCCCCCGGGGTTCTTGATTACAGATCGAGTATTTCAGTTGACAAGTCAACGACTTGCCAAACATCAGATTCTTATTTCCAAAGCGGTAAAAGATGCTGGCATACCTTAAGCGACATAAAGAGGCGGCGTTGCTGCTCTTCATCGGCATTGCCGTCGTTTCGGCGTTCAATGCCATGATGCTGTGCTACAACTACGAGGCATGGGTGAATCCCAAGGTGGGCTTCTGGACCGCCTTCTCGTCCAAGTTCGAGGTCTCGGGCTTCGACTGCTTCACATATATCATCATCAGCAAGTGGCGTCCGCTTTATGTCCTCTCGCGCCATCCCCTTCTCGCCATGATGGTATGGCCGTTGTCTCAGCTCAACATACTGCTGCGCGACATCACTGGCATCAACTGCACCATCCACATCGTCGCCGTCGTCTGGGGCGTTGCGAGCCTCTGTTCGTGGATGCTGTTCTATCATCTCATGCGCCGCACGCTGTCTCTGCGCTTTTCTGAGAGCCTCCTCCTCACTCTCTTCTTCTTCTCCTTCTCGCACGTCATGCTCACTCTCTTCACCCCCGACCACATGACGCTGACGCTCCCCCTGCTCCTCCTCACCGTCATTCTCTCTGCACGTGCCATAAGCCAGGGCAGGCTTATGCCGTTGTGGCAGACGCTGCTGCTCTGCCTTGTCTCTACCGGCATCACAACCACCAACTGCGTCAAGATCTACATCGCCGATCTCTTTGCCATGTGGCGGCGTTGCAGCCTGCGGCATTGGCTGCTGCGCTCGGCGGCATATCTCCTGCCCCTTGCCCTCATCGCCGCCGCTTTCGTCTGGCAGACAAACACCACCCAGAGAGAAGAGGAGCGCTATGCAGAAAGCATCATAGCCAAACGTTCGGCAAAAGACAGCGTCTTCGCCGAGATGATACAGCAGTCGCTGGAGAATACGGAGAAAGCACACAACAGCCAAATTATCGGCATCGACGGTCTGACAAACACCGAATACCACATCGACCGTCTGCCGTCACTCACGGAGAACGTCTTCGGCGAAGGCTTCATCCTCCACGAGACGTGTACGCTGAAGGACGCCAACCGCCACCGCCCCGTGCTCATCCGCTACACCAACCCCGCCAACTACGTCTTCGAGGCGATGATTCTGATTCTCTTTGTCATAGGTATATGGTACGGCAGACACGAGCGCATCGTATGGATGACACTGACGATGTTCCTCTTCGACATGATTCTGCACGTCGGCATGAACTTCGCCTCGGCAGACGTATATATCATGACAGCCCACTGGGCGTTCGTCATCCCCGTCTGCATAGCCTTCACACTGAAGAAGGGCGGGAGCCGTATGCGCACCGCCACTCTCGCCGCCGTCCTCTTCCTCACCGTCTATATGTGGATTCACAACACACAGCTCACGGCATCACACCTGCTGAAACTTAGCCTTTAGCCCCTCACCATGCCCACCTCCACACCCTTTCACGCCATGCCTGCAGCTGCCGGCCGGCCGTCACAGACCCTCACGCCGCCGCCCGGCGCCAGTCTTCCTCACCATGCCACATCCGGCACGCAGGGCGTCACCGTTGTCGTCCCCGTCTATAACGTGGCGGCATACATCGCCGACTGCGCCGCCTCCCTGTTCCGCCAGACATATCCCGACATCGAGTATATCTTCTGCGACGACTGCACGCCCGACAACTCCATATCCATCCTCCACGACATCGCAGCACAGCATCCCGAACGCCGTGCCCGTGTCAGAGTGATACGCAACACGGCGAACATGGGGTTGGGAGCCACACGCCTCAACCTCGTCCGTCACATCCGGACACCGTTCTTCATCATTGCAGACAGCGACGACATTCTCCCTCCCGATGCCGTAGCCACCCTCATGAGCGTCATGGAGCGCGAAGAGCCCGACGTTGTCGAAGGCGCATACACCGAATACTGCGGCGGCAGACACTCCGCCCCGATTCTCCCTCTCCACGGCACGGCAGCCCGCTACCGCCGCCATGTCCTCTGCCAGAACCTCGTAGGCAACCACGTATGGGGCAAGCTATACCGCACCTCCGTCCTCCGTCAACTCCCCGACGCCTTCATACAAGGCATCGACTATGCCGAGGACCTCTGCTTCACAGCGCGTCTTGCAGCCTTCGCCCGACGTTCTGCCACCGATGCCGTCGTCTATCACTACCGCACCGACAACTCTGCATCCTATACAAAGAACATCTCCCGCCGCAGTATGTTGTCGTACATTAAGGCCTCCGAAGTCATATACAGATTCTACGAAGCCCGTGCAGACGTCACGCTGCCGTTGGAGATAGGGCTTCTCAATGTCTTCCGCGAGTGCCGGCGCAACGGCATAGAGCTTCGCGAAGCTGAAGCCCTACTCTCCTACAAGCCGCGCCGCGGCATCACAAAGATTCTGCAACGCCTTCTCTGCGGAGGCTCCACGGCATATCGTACAGGCGATTTTCTCTACCGTGCCATACGCCTCGTCTGTTCAAAGGGCTGACCGCCTCTGTCTGAAAGACACCTCCCTCCCATCATTTTCCCCCACCATCAGCACGCAAAACGATGAAAGAGACACTGAAACAACGCACGGCGAAGGGTCTGGTCTGGAGCGGCACGCTAAGCGCCGCGACACAGATACTGAACCTCGTCATCGGCATCTTCCTCGGCCGTCTGCTCACCTCGGCAGACTACGGTGTCGTCGGCGTGCTCACCATCTTCACTGCCATCGCCTCCGATTTGCAGAGCTCCGGCTTCACCCAAGCCCTCGTCAACCAGCCGCACGCCGAGCGCCGCCACTACAACGCCGTCTTCACGTTCAACGTCATTGTCAGCGGTGCGATGTACGCCATCCTCTTCTTCTGCGCCCCGCTCATCGCCCGCTTCTTCCGCCAGGACTGTCTCACCGAGGTCTCTCGCTTTGTCTTCCTCGCCTTTCTCATCTCGTCGTTCAGCATATCCCACGGCGGATACCTCACGAAGAAGATGCGCAACAGAGAGATAGCCGTCACCGGCATCCTCGCCCTCGTCATCTCCGGCATCACGGGCATCACCCTCGCCCTTCTCGGCTACAGATACTGGGCATTGGCCTGGCAGCAGGTGACATATATCACCGTCATCACCGTCGGACGCTACATCTTCACCGACATATCCATCCGTCCCACTTCCGACCTCCGCCCCATACGCCGCATGGCTCCGTTCGCCCTGAAGATTCTCGTCACTAAAATCGTCAACACCCTCTCTTCCAACATTCTCACACTCGTCTTCGGCAGGCTCTATCCCATCAGTCAGGTAGGGCACTACACGCAGGCATACAAATGGAACACGATGGGTCACTCCGTCGTCTCCAATGCCATGGCGCAGATAGCGCAGGCGGTGATGGTAGAGGCGCGTTATGACGGTGCCGACAGTGCCGCAGCGTCACCCGGTCCGGGAGACGCGTGCGACGACCGCCGCACGGCAGAACGGCAGTTGCGCGTCTTCCGCAAGATGCTGCGCTTCACCGCCTTTCTCTCCATGCCTCTCATGCTCGGCCTCTCACTTGTCGCCCGCGAATTCATCATCCTCACCATCGGGCCTGCCTGGGAGCCCTGCGTGCCACTGCTCCAGATTCTCTGCGTCTCAGGCGCATTCCTCCCGTTGCTCACGGTGTATCAGAACCTTGCCGTCAGCCGGGGTCGCAGCGACATCTATATGTGGCTCAACCTCGGACAGATAGCCCTCCAGACAGCCCTCGTGGTCCTCCTCCGCCACCACGGCATGACGTTCCTCGTCGCCGCCTATACGGCATTCACCGTGTCATGGCTCCTGCCCTGGCACATCGCCGCGAGGTCGCTCCTTCCCTACCGCTGGCGCTCCGCCGCCGCCGACATCCTCCCGTTCGCCCTCGCCGCCGCCGCCGTGATGTCCGCCACCCACCTGCTGACGTCATACATCACATCCGCCGTCCCTCTCTTCCTGACCAAGACGGCAGTGGCCGCCGTGCTCTACTGGCTGACGATGAAAGTCTTTCGCGTCAGCATTCTCGACGAGTGCGAGACATACATCATCAACCACATCTCCCGCAAGCGCAAATGAAAGAACTCACACCCGAAGAGCTCCGGCAATGGAACGGCATCATCCTCGAGGCTCTGTATTTCTTCGACAGCTTCTGCCGCACCCACCGTCTCACCTACTACGCCGTCGGCGGCACAGCCATCGGTGCCGTCCGCCATCACGGCATCATCCCCTGGGACGACGACATCGACGTCGCCATGCCCCGTCCAGACTACGACCGCTTCGTCTCCCTCTGCCCCTCGTCGCTGCCCTCCGCCTACCGTCTTGTCACCCCCTACACCGATGCGGACTACAACCTGCCGTTCGCCAAACTCATCGACACGCGCACCGTTCTCGTCGAACGCGACGACGTCCCCTGCCGCATCGGGCTCTTCATAGACATCTTCCCCCTCGACGCGGCATCCGACGACAGCCTTTCGGCAGATTGTGAGACACGCCGCTACCGCCGTCTGATGAACCGTCTCGAGGCGGTCACCGCCCGCACCACGTTCATGTCACGCCTCGGCCTGCTTCTCCGTCCTCACGAGTGGGGACGTTTCGCCGTACAGACCGCCGCCGTCTTCTTCCGCCAGACACTCCGCCGCAGGTATCTGCTCCGCCTCGAGCGCATCGCCCGCCGCCATCCCTACGGCTCCACACAATGGCTGACGAACTACGGCGGGGCATACGGCAGCCGCGAACGCTTCCCCGCCGCATACCTCGACGGCGACACGCCGCGCCTCCCTTTTGCCGACGGCACCATACCGCTCTTCCCCCGCTATCACGACTATCTCACCCGCATCTACGGCGACTATATGCAGCTGCCGCCGCCCGAGAAGCGCATCCCGCACCACACGAAGCATATCGTCTGCATGAGAGAGCTGACGACACACGATGCGTAAACTCACGCAAATACATTTCATCGCGCACGGAGAAAGAAAAACGTGGCGGAGAAAACAGGCAGGAGACAAACACTATGCACAGGTGTCTGTCTCCTGCTTTCATATTCACCCGCCTCTCTCACACCGGCCTTTGGCACCGTTCAGCCTGTCGGTACAGCATGAAGTGCGAGGGATACCCCAGATTGGTTCGTCTGCCGGACTTGCCATAATAGTATCATCACGGCACTGCGGCAGACACTTTCCCGCACTCTTCTGAACACAGGAAAATCATGTTTCCCGAGGCGGGAAACACGTTTCGGAGTGACTTTTGCAGCCTTTCGGGGTGTCATTCCGTATGTCTTGAACCCCAAAACAGTCAAAGTGAGGCTGCAAGATTGACTTGTTGGGGCTGCAAGATTGTCTTGTTTGGGCTGCAAGATTGACTATATTGAAGGCTTTTTTGCTGGTTTCTGACGACCAACAGGCAAGGCAGAAAAAAGAAATATTGCATGTCCTGCTGAATGTCTGCAATATACATAAAAAGCAGAGAAACAACAAATAATCGCTGTAAAACCGCCGCACGGAAGGCGCGACGGTTTTTACAGCGATTTCTTTATGTCAAAATAGTATCATACCCATGCTCTTCGGGGCAGTGGCTGACACTTTTCCTCACTCTTGCGTTGTTTCAGGCAGCGGGTGCCGGAAGTCAGGGAGGGAGAAGGTTTCGAAGTATTCTGTGCGGACAGACTATGAAAAAAGCCGCAGGCATCAGGGGAGTGTGCCCCTTGTGTCTGCGGCTTGTTTTGTCGTGTGTGATGCGAATGATTATTTCACGAGCCCTTTCTCGAGATATTCGGCGAGGTTGGTGCGCATGACGGCGGCGACATGGTCGGCAGCGACTTTCTGCATGTCGTGCTGCACCATGATCTGCACGAGCTGTTCGAAGGTAGTGGTCTGCGGGTTCCATCCGAGTTCCCGCTTCGCCTTCGTGGGGTCGCCCCAGAGGTTGACGACGTCTGTCGGGCGGTAGAAATCCTCGCTGACCTCGACGAGTGTCTTGCCTATGAGGTTCTGCGGTCCGGCGATGCATACGCCTTTCTCGTCGAGCCCCTCGCCCCGGAACTCGAGTTCTATGCCGGCAGCCTTGAAGGCGTGGTATGCGAACTCGCGCACGGAATGCTGTTCGCCGGTGGCGATGACGAAGTCTTCAGGCGTGTCGTGCTGCAGGATGAGCCACATACACTCTACATAGTCTTTCGCGTAGCCCCAGTCGCGTAGCGAGGAGAGGTTGCCGAGGAGCAGTTTCTCCTGCTTTCCCTGTGCTATGCGTGCTGCGGCAAGTGTTATCTTGCGTGTGACGAAGGTCTCGCCGCGGCGTTCGGATTCGTGGTTGAAGAGAATGCCCGAGCAGCAGAACATGTTGTACGCCTCGCGGTATTCCTTGATGATCCAGAAGCCGTAGAGCTTTGCGACGGCGTAGGGGGAGTAGGGATGGAAGGGCGTGTTCTCGTTCTGCGGCACCTCCTCCACCTTTCCGTAGAGTTCTGAGGTGGATGCCTGATAGATGCGGCAGGTCTTCTCGAGATGGTTGGTGCGCACCGCCTCAAGGATGCGTAGCACGCCGGTGGCATCGACGTCGGCGGTGAACTCCGGCGCGTCGAAGCTGACCTGCACGTGCGACTGTGCGGCGAGGTTGTAGATCTCGTCGGGCTGCACCAGTCCGACGAGTTTGACGAGAGACATGGAATCGGTCATGTCGGCGTAGTGCAGGTGGAAATGCGGCGTGCCTTCGAGATGTGCGATGCGCTCGCGGTAATCGACAGAGCTGCGGCGTATGATGCCGTGGACGTCATAGCCTTTGGAGAGGAGGAACTCGCTGAGGTAGGAGCCGTCCTGTCCGGTGACGCCGGTAATCAATGCTTTCTTTCTTGTTTCCATATATTATTTGTTTTTATGATAGTGCGACATTGTGGGGCGTTGTCATGAGAGAGAGGCAGCATACCACTCGTAGAGTTTCCTTACGCCCTGCTCGATCTCCACCTTGTGTGTCCATCCGAGGGAGTGGAGCTTGGAGACGTCGATGAGCTTGCGCATGGTGCCGTCGGGCTTCGTGGCGTCGAAGCGGATTTCTCCGTCGAAGCCTACGGCGTCCTTGACGAGCGAGGCGAGCTGGCGTATGGTGAGTTCCTTGCCCGTGCCGACATTGATGTGGCAGTTGCGTATCTCGCCGAGGGCGGGGATGGCGCCGCCGCGACCGGCAGAATGGTTGCGGTCAACGGTGCCGTCGGCTGACGCGCCGTAGTGGACGCTGGAATATTTCTCTATGCCAATGATGTCGGCGAAGCGCACGTTGAGCAGCACGTGGACGGAGGCGTCAGCCATGTCCTCGCTCCACAGGAACTCGCGCAGCGGCGAGCCTGTGCCCCAGAGCGTGACGCGGTTGTCTTCGATGCCGTATTTGCCGAGCACTTCAAGAATCTTCCCGGTGTCGTCGCTGCCGGAGATGCCCTCGACGGGGCGGCGGTCCATGTCGCGGCGTATCGCCTGCCAGTCGTTGTCGTGGATGAGGCGTGCGAGCAGGACCTTGCGTATCATGGCTGGCATGACGTGCGAGTTCTCGAGATGGAAGTTGTCGTTGGGACCGTAGAGGTTGGTGGGCATGACGGCGATATAGTCGGTGCCGTACTGCAGGTTGTAGGATTCGCACATCTTCAGTCCGGCAATCTTCGCGATGGCATACTCCTCGTTGGTGTATTCGAGAGGCGAGGTGAGCAGGCAGTCTTCCGTCATCGGCTGCGGCGCATTCTTGGGATAGATGCAGGTGCTGCCGAGGAAGAGGAGGCGGCGCACGCCGTGGCGGTATGCCTCGGAGATGACGTTGCACTGTATCTGCATGTTCTGCATGATGAAGTCGGCACGGTAGAGGGAGTTTGCCATGATGCCGCCGACAAAGGCGGCGGCGAGGACAACGGCATCGGGACGTTCGGCATCGAAGAAGCGGCGGACGGCGAGCTGGTCGGTGAGGTCAAGCTCGGAATGGGTGCGGCCGACGAGATTCTCATAGCCGCGAGACTTGAGGTTGTTCCAGATGGCGGAGCCTACAAGTCCGCGATGGCCGGCGACATAAATCTTGCTGTCTTTATTGAGTAATGACATGATAGTGTTGAATGTAATATAAAAAAAGATAAGCCTAATCCGTTATACGGAGAATATGAAATCTGTGAAAACTCTGCAAATTTAATAAATTAATTTCAGAAAATGTTTGCCAATTGGAATAAAAGTGATAATTTTGTGGAAAAATAGACATAAAACAACATGAGCGAGCAAATTACGGGTGCACGAGGGGGCATGAGAGACCCCGGGCGTGACAACGGACGCCTTGGTGTCAGCCGCCGCAACATCGCCGTCATCCTTGCCGGCGGCTCGGGACGCCGTGTGGGCGGCGACTGTCCGAAACAGTTTCTGCAGGTGGGCGGGAAGACGGTGCTTGAACTGAGCATAGAGGCATTCCACCGCAACAGCCGCATCGACGGCATTGCCGTAGTGACACGCGCCGACTGTCTCGACCGCGTGAGGGACATCGTGCGGCGGGGCGGATACGCAAAGGTGGAGCATGTGGTGGCGGGAGGCCGCGAACGGCATCTCTCTACCCTCGCCGCACTGGAGCTGTACGGCGGAGAGGACGACTGCCTCCTCATACACGACGCGGTCAGGCCATTGGTGTCGCAACGCATCATCGACGACTGCATCGACGCCCTCGACACGGCAGACGCCGTGGATGTGGCGGTGCCGGCGACAGACACCATCATCGCCGTGGATGACAACGGACACATCGTAGATATACCGCCACGACAGACGCTGCGCAACGTGCAGACACCACAGGCATTCCGCGCCCGAAGGCTGAGGGAGGCGTTCAGGCTGGCACTCGCCGACAGCAGCTTCGTGCCGACGGACGACTGCTCGGTGGTGTTCCGCTATCTGCCGCAATGCCCGATAAAGGTTGTGGAGGGCGACACCGCAAACATAAAGATAACATACAAAGAGGACATGGAGAAGGTCGAAGCGGCGCTGAGACACACAACGGAGCCGGACGTGCCGGCGGGAAACGGGACGAAAGACAACCCGCCACAAGGAAGAAACGAACAAGAGAAATGAACATAGCAATCATACTTGCCGGAGGCACCGGCAACAGAATGGGGCAGGACATACCCAAACAGTTTATCAACGTCAACGACAAGCCCGTGCTCATCTACACACTCGAAGGATTCGAGCGGCACGACGGCATCGACGAGATATGCGTGGTGTGCATAAAGGGATGGGAGAGCATGGTGAGGGCCTACGCCAACCAGTTCTGCATCAAGAAGCTGAAGCACATCGTGGAGGCGGGAGCATCGGCGCAGGAATCGATATACAACGGCGTGAGGCATCTGCGCGAGACCTGCGCGGAGAACGACACCGTCATCATACACGACGGCATACGACCCCTTGTCGATGCCTCGGTGCTGACGGACGTGATAGAGAAGGCGCAACGCTACGGCAACGCCGTGACATCTATGCCGTACAACGAGCAGATCTTTGTCGTCAGCCAAGATGACGAGACAACGACGACACAGTACATACCGCGCGAGACGCTGCGACGCGTCTCCACCCCGCAGGCATACAGCATGAAGCTGCTCAGCGAGAAATACGACGAGGCGTTCAGCAGAGGAATTGGCATCGCCGGCTCGAACTACACGAACACGATGATGGTGCAGCTCGGCGTAAGACTCCATTTCGCAGCAGGCAGCGACAAGAACATAAAACTGACGACACGCGACGACCTCGACCTTTTCAAAGGCTACCTCGCAAAGAAAGACGCCGACTGGATGAAATAGATTCCGGACATGGAAAACAAGTCAAAGAAAAGATTTAAGGGTGGTTCTATAAATTACCACCGCTAACAATGCTAATTATTGTGATTTAAACGTTTTGTCAGCTTTCGGATTCTTGTCAATGGTCTTATAACCCCCTTCGGTTCCCCCGTTTCCCGGGGGACAGAAACGGTTCAAATTGTAAGTTGTATCAGTCACGTAGCCCGCTACGCTCATTCTACAACTTTCAATTTGTCCTCGAAAATAATCTCGAAATCTAACAAAGCTA
>SFIS01000071.1 GCA_004555245.1 Bacteroidales bacterium | reverse complement strand
CGCAGGAACATCTGTCGCTGACGCTGAGAAACTCGCTGCCGACATCGAAGCCGCAAAGGCACAGATTGAGGCTCTGAAACAGAAAGCTACAGAAGCACAGGCGGCTTACGAAGCTAACGAGGAACAGCACGCTGCCGACCTCGAGGCAATCGACGAAGTGCAGAAGAAGTTTGACGCGGTGAAAGAGAAGATTGCGGGTTATGACGAGAAAGTGCAGACACTCGTGGCAGAGGACATCGCAGACATCCAGAAGAACATCGACGAAGCGAAAGCGACAGCAGAGAAGTCGTACGAAGACGGTACGGCGGTTACCGACGCAAATATGCTGAAGGCTTTGCTTCTCGCAATAGAATCGAAGATTTCATCGCTTGACAACAAGGCTGCCATAGAGCAGGAAAAGATTTCAACTGGCATCAGCGGCATCGAGGCTGACAACGACAGCAACGTGAAGATGTTCGACCTCTCAGGTCGCCGTATAAAGAATGGCAGAGGAATCGTTATCATAAACGGAAAGAAACGTATAGTGAAATAAACCGGAACCCTACAATTAGATGGTCTGACGCGTCGGACCAATGTAGAAAAAAAAAGTTGGACTCTGTGAAGAATCCAACTTTTTTTTTGCATGGCGACAAACAATTTGTACGAAAATCATAGGCAGAGACATACGAAACGGATGCTTTGTGCGTTAATATGAACGATGAAGCATATATGCAACGCCGGACGCAGGAAGATAGTGTATGTCATGGAGACGCTCGCCATAAAGGGTGGCCTGGAGCGTATCATGGTGGAGAAAATGAATTTCCTGGCTGAGACCGGGAAATATGACGTGGTGCTGGTGGAGGTGTATGACTATGCCTCCGCTGACTGCTATGTGCTGTCGGACAGCGTGCGGCGCATAAGGCTTGGGGTGAGCAAACGGCGGGCGCTGCCGCTGAAGCTGTGGCAGATGGCGGAGGTACATTGCCGGATGAGAAGGACGATGCGGAGGGAGAAGGCTGACGTGATGGTCTCTGCCGGACTGCTGGGCGTGCTGCTGTTCGGCGTGCAGAACTTCGGATGCCGCGAGATTTTTGAATCGCACGGACCCCGACACCGGCTGCCCCTGCAATGGTTGGTGAAGAGGATGGAACGGAAGGTGGACCTGGTGGTTGCGCTGACAAAGGGCGACACGGCGGAATATGTGCGGGCGAGGGAGGTGGCGACAATCCCGAACTTCATAAGGTGGTATGACGCGCTACCACGGTATGACAACGTGAAGAAGAAGGACATCGTGGCACTGGGCAGACTGACGGAGGAGAAGGGACATGACCTGCTGATCGAGGCGTGCGACATGGCGTTCGGCACGACGAGAGACAAGCGGCTGCGCATCTACGGCGACGGCTGCTGCCGCGACAGACTGCTGCGGATGATGGCTACTGCCCGCCATGCAGACAGGATGGAAATGATGCCTACGGAGGACGACGTGGAGAGGATATACTCGACGGCGTTTGCCGTGGCGGTGACATCGGAATATGAGGGCTTCTCGCTCGTGGCTCTCGAGGCGATGGCGAGAGGCGTGCCGGTAATAGCCTGCGACGTGCCGTACGGCCCGCGCGAAGTGGTGGGAGATGCCGGACTGCTTGTGGATCGAACATCGGAGGCGGTGGCGGAGGCTATAGCGCAACTTGCAGACGACAAGGCTCTCTATGCACGCCTCGCAGAGGATGGGAGACGGCGCGCCAGACAGTTCATGGAAGAGAGGGTGATGAAGAAATGGCTGGAAACTCTTGACATGACGGAGATATGAAAATTCTTCTTTTTGGAAACCCAAGCACTCTGCACAGCAATCTGGCTATGGGGCTGAGGGAACGAGGACATGAGGTGCGCAGCATCAGCAACCGTCTCGGATGGCGGAAATTCCCGGTGGACGATATTCTGCTGGAACGGAATCTCTATATAAACCAGAAAGTTGCATTCGTGAAATATGTGGCAGAGGCTCTGCCTGTCCTGATGAAATGCAGAGGCTACGACATAGTTCAGCTTAGCAGCCCGCTGCTTCTCGATTTGAGAGCGTCGCACAACATACCGGCACTCAGATTCCTGAGACGCTTCAACCGCAAAGTGGTGCTCGGCGCATACGGCGATGACGCTTACACCGTTGAGCGTATGCTTAACGGCAAGGGCTTGAGATACAGCGACCAACGCATAGGAGACACCGTCAGGGAGGACGAGGCCGCAAAGACACAACGCAGACTCTGGCTGGATGACACGTACGGGAATGTGAGGCTGACAAGGATGGCTGTTGAGAAATGCGACGCCATCGTGGCTTGTCTGTACGAATACTGGAGATGCTATGAAGATATATGCCCGGAGAAACTGCTGCATATACCACTGCCTATTGTCATGGAGGACACGCCCAAAAGTTTCACGGTGGGAGAAAGAATAAAATTCTTTATCGGAATACAGAAAGAGCGCAGCATGTTCAAAGGCACTGACATAATGCTGCGGGCGGCGAAGAATGTAGTGGAGAGAAATAGCGGCAAGGCTGAGCTGAAGGTTGTGGAGAATGTGCCTTACGAAGACTATAAGCGCATAATGTGCGGCAGCGACGTCATTCTCGACCAGCTGTACAGCTACACCCCTTCGATGAACTCTCTGCTCGCAATGTCGAAGGGTATAATATGTATCGGGGGCGGAGAGCCGGAAAGCTATGACATCGTAGGGGAGAAGACACTGAAACCTATCGTGAACGTAGAGCCGACATACGAAAGCGTATGCTACGCCATGGAATGGATCATCAACAACAAGGGGAAGATTCCGCAGATGAAAGCAGATTCTGTAGAATATGCGAAAAGACATCACGACTACCGTGATGTCGCAAGACAATATGAAGAGTTATACAAACGACTGCTGGAAGAATGATTTCAGCAGCGCATTATCTGCGGAAAGGAACTCTCGGAAAAATAACTGAAGACAATGAAGATAACACTATCTGTCATAGTGCCCATATACAATGCGGAGGAAACTCTGGAGAGGTGTGTCATGAGCATTCTGCAACAAGGCTTGCAAGATATGGAAATGATTCTTGTGGATGACGGCTCGACTGACAGCAGCCCCGCGATGTGCGATACGTGGACGGAGAAAGACGTGCGCATAAGGACCGTTCACAAAAAAAACGGAGGGCTGAGCGATGCCAGAAATACAGGTATCGGCATGGCAAAAGGGCAGTATGTCACCTTCGTTGACAGCGACGATGAACTGCGCCCGGGAATCTACAGGAGGATGATGGACACTCTGGCGGAGCATCAGGAGATAGATTTCGTGGAGTTTTCTTTCAATGCCATAGGATGGGTCAAGCGTGACACAAAATATAAGGACTGCATATACCGCTCGGCGAGACACTACTGGAGAGATACGCACGGATGGAACCACGCCTACGCATGGAACAAGATTTTCAGGCGAGAGATGTTTGACACAATACGCTTCCCCGTAGGAAAAGTGTATGAAGATATATGGATTCTGCCCACTCTGCTGAAGAAGGCTAAGGTCATAGCCACATCATCGTTTGTGGGTTACAACTACTATGCATACAACTCCGGCATCAGCGCCAAGCCTGACAGCGAGAAACTGAAGGAGTGTCTTGCGGCCGACCTAAATGCACAGAGGGAGATGGGAACACGATGGTATATGGTGAAGGAGTGGGACTTCTTCCGCAGCATGCTGTATTGTCAGGTGGACATCTATCGATTGTCAGGGGAGATAATTCTGAAATGGCCGTTGGTGCGTCTGGTGTGTTGGGTGCATAAACACACCAAGGGGCGTGGCAGATAAATGACGCTGACAACGGGGCCGGTTCAGAGCGACGTGTAGTAGCCGAGCTTGTAGATGTTGAACAGCAAGAGCGATGGTCTGTCTCCGACAAGATTGCGGCGAATAAGTCTATGGAACAGCTTATGGAACAGCGTGACAGCCCAGACAAGATGGCAAGCCTTGAGACGATTGACACATCGTATGAGACGGACACTGTCGTCGAGACGCGTTTGAAGCGAGTGAAGATTGTGCAACGATTCTTCTGTCTTCTCAACGAAAGAGGTATTGCTCTCGTCGATATTTAGCCCGACAGGGTTGTATATGTGGCAAAGCTTTATGCCTTTCGCCTCAAGGTCGAGACCGAAAAGAAGGTCTTCGTAGCCATACTTTCGCAGCTTGGCATCGAAACAGCATTTGTCGAAGACGTGGCGGCGGACCATGAAATTGGCAGTATGAAAGTTTCTGTAGCCGTAAGCTGTGCGACAAGCGGACGTGTGGTGTTTCTCCGCCCGCTTTTCGTAGAGATACCGAAGACACCATGGCTTTTCGTCTCCTATCACCGTGACGCCGCCGTTCACCACTTCGGCAGCTGTCGCGAGATAGGCAGCGAGGAAGGTGTCGCTGACAATCGTCACGTCGCTGTCGAGGAAGAGCAGCCTGTCCCCCTCTGCCTCGGAGGCGAGGAAGTTGCGGATGGCGGCACGACCCACATTCTCGCGGCGGCGGATATAGCGGCAGCAATCCAGCTCGTTGATGCGGAGGTTGGAGATGACGGCAACTTGGTCGCGGCTGCCGTCGTCTGCCACGATGATCTCGTAGGACAGGCCGCTGATGCTGTCTGCCTGCGCCTTCAGCGCGGCGACGAGCGTGTAGCAGCAGTTGTTGTAGGACGGAAGGAGTATGGAGAGGGATTTTTTCAAGGGTCGGAGGATTAGCTGAATTTGTTTATGACAGGGTGCTCAATCATTATTCGTGTCATGTAGGCCAGCAGGGTGGTGAGAATGACGGTCGCGGCAAAGCACAGCGGCAGGCTGTAGTCTGCCAGACCTGTATGGATAAGAATCTGAATGACGGGGAAATGGAAGAGGAACAATCCGTAGGTTATGTTTTCGAACCTGTGGAAGAAATTCAGTATGCTGGCGTTGTATGCTACATAAAGAAGCACCACAGAAAAACATAGAGGTTCGAGTGAAGAGGTGACGGACAGCAGGAGAGGCATCGCGGTCGTATATCGGATGGCTTCGCTGGTCAGTGACAGCGCAAAAAAGACGTGCTTGTGCTTGCAGAATGTGTCGTAGAAAAGCAGCAGGAACATTCCTGCGAAAAGGGAGCATGACTGCCTAAGCTGCGCCGGAAGCCATGTGTGGAGAGCCATGCCGAGCAGCAGGAGAGGTAGCAGGACAGTTTTTTTTCCTATGCGTCCGACAATAAGAATGAGAACGGGGATGCAGACGTAGAACAGCGTCTCAAACTTCATCACCCATAGCGAGCCGTTGACGGCACTCATGCCGTTAGACTCAAACACGCCGGGCAGCGACGGCTCGAGCCAGTTGAGCATAAGGAGATTGCAGAAGGCGTATTTCAAGGTGTGGGGAGACGTGACGTATTCCGACACAGACAGCAACGTGACACAGCATCCGGCGATGATGCAGCAAAGCACAGTGAAGGCGTAGGCCGGCACAATGCGGACAAAGCGGCGCACGGCATAGCTCCTCCAGTCGCCCTCTCTGCGGATGAAGCTGTAGGTGACGAGAAAGCCGGACATGAAGAAGAAGGCTTTCACGCAGATGTCGCCGGCGAGAAAGACGCCTTCTGTATGGCCGGTGAGCACGCAGAAATGGGAGACTATGAGAAGGTAGGCAAACAGATATCTCAGAAAGTCAAAGCAATTGTCTTTCTTCACTTCGCGGACTATGTTCTCTCCAAGATTCATACTTTTTTTTATTATCTTATAATGTATCTTTTAGTGACCATACTGTGGGATGGAGTATAACAGATGTTGTGTTGTATGTGTCCATTATTGCTAATGGGTTCTATTATATGTTTTTTCAGAATCTGTTATGGCCAATATTACGAATGGTATAGCCATTGAAAAATACGTGATGTCAAAGGTATTTCCAATGATTGTATAACAATCAATAGAAATAAATTGGCGCATACATGTGAAACATATGAAAAACGTCAACATTATCGCTGTATTTTTACAGTAGTTTGAGATATTCTTGTTCCATGTGAATGATAAATACAACGCTAATGGGATAAATACAAGAAAGTCCAAAGCACTTCCTTGTCTTGTTTGTAACGTCCATGGATTGTATTTGTGGTGGAAAAACATGTCCCAGTCCCATAGAGCAAATGGCATGAATGTGATGAAAAATACACATAGAAAAACTAAAGGTAATGTGATTTTCCCCTTCCAACTAAGTTTCGTATAATATGGAAATAATAGAATGAATAGTGGTAAAAGTGTCGTAAGTCGTGTGCTCGCAAATATTCCAGTCACAACAGCTATACATACAACTTTTTTCTCTAAGAAACTTATGTTAAGTCTTTTAGCGATAGGCAAAATACAAGCTGCAAGCAATAGCATATTAGGAAGCAAATCGCTACGAACTGCTGATTCATACCAAACTGAGGGTGATATTGTAAGCAGAATAAGAGATATAGCAGCTTGTTTTTTTCCCATGTTTCTATAAATGCTGTAAACGAGAAGTGCTATTGTGAGAAAGAAAGAAAGCCCCACGTTTCCAAGCAGATAAAAAGGAATGTGGAAAATCTGCCATACAGGAAATGGTGATGCGAAACCTCCTAGATGTGTATTGGCACTGTAAGGATATTTTCCATTCAATAGATTCTCGATAGGAAAATGTAGAGCTGACCATCTGTCAACCTGAATGCTATAAGGGTCTATGTAGTATTGTAGTCCAATCATTAGTACAAAAAGGGCAATACTTGCAAATGTAGTTATTTTTAAGGCTTTGTTTCTTGATATAAAATACGTCATTCCATATGTCATAAAAAGTGACAAAACTGTAATATATATTAAGGTTATTGTAATATAGTAATCGTGGGAGATACGTTCTGAATATTTGAAGACAAATAATGTGTTAATGAATATATAAATAGCTATTTTTATATTCATTCGACTTTGCAATAATTTTTTGAACAGTAATAATACTGAAAAGAAAATTAAGGAACGTAAAGTGAAAGTGACTACATCATGCGTTCTGTTTAAATCAAATATAAAAGGTATATGTGATATATATAGTTCCAAACTGTATTTTCCTGCTTTGGCGAAAATTCCATTCAGGGGGATTGCTTTCATAAAGGAAAAAAACAAAATAAAAGACAAAGCCCAAAATATCCTGAAAGGACATTGCAGATAGTTATATAATATAGTGCCTTTTAGGCTGTATATTTGAGGTATCAGTTTCATTGCATATAGAAACAAACCAATTAGGAAAAACGCTATACATAGCAGTTTGCTTTTCCTAAGAGAGATGTTATCAAAAATAGATGTTTTTTTTCTTGATATAAGGATACCTGTTATAAAACTGAATGATTGTTCTGCATCTATATGTATATTATTTATATTGATATTAAGTGATATTATTGCACATAATAACATGAATAGCATTTGAATCTTTTTGGGGAGATAGGTACTTATCCAAAAAATCAGATACCATTTTATGATACAGTGTACGAACCAAAATGTATTTTTTCTATAAAGTATTAATTTACAGCTTTCCCGCAGACTATCGTTTTCATATAAAATAGTATAAAGAAAAGTCATTAAGAGTGTAGGAAGTATAACTATGACAAATCTTTTGTTCCAATAACTGTTAATGCCATTCTTTGAGAAAGACTCATTTATACCGTAACCTGATATTATCAAGAAGACAGTACACAACATTCCGCCTAAAGAGTTTATGAAAGGATATGATACAAATGCTAAAATAACATGGAAAATAATAATCAGTACTGCTGATAATCCTTTTATACATGTTGTATTTTCTCTTGTGAGTATCTCTCTTATATACATGGTATGATAATGTAAGTCAATTTTTACTGTTCTATTTATAACTATTTATACAAGGTCTATATCAAATCAAAAGAAATGTATCACCTCACTATACCTATCTTTGTGACCAAACTTTTAGAACCATCACCATTAGCCACAAGCACCATATACATCCCCGAGGCGACACGACGTCCGTCGGTGTCGCAGCCGTCCCAGCGGTAGGAGCCTCCGGCGCAGCGGCCGGAGTGTACGAGGCGGCCGGAGGAGGTGACAATCTTCACGTCGGTGTTCTCCGCCAAGCCCACGATGACGATGTCGCCTGTATGCTCGGGCGTGACGGGGTTGGGATATGCCCATACGTTGACGGAAGACATCTCGCCGTCGGCTGAGATATTGCCGCTGACATCGCTCTGATATGCGCAGAGGCCTTTGTCCGTGGCGAAATACACGATGCCGGTGGCGTCGTCTATCAGTATGTCGTAGATGACGTCTGACATGAGCGGCGTGTCGGCAGAGGTGAAATGCGCTATCTGAGTGTTGTTGTCGCTGCTGATGAGGAAGACGCCGTTGCCTACGGTGCCGAACCATTTGCGGTTCATGGCATCGACGGCGATGCAGCGCACTGTGATGCCGTCGAGGAGATAGTCGGCATAGTTGGTGCCGTCGTTGCGCGGCACTTTATGTTTCGTGACGTTCAGTGTAGCACTGTCTGTCGTACGGTTGTCGTCGTAGGTGAAATAGAAAGGGCCTGATGTGGTGGCGAGCCAGATGTTGCCGCGGCGGTCTTCTACGATGTCGTAGAGATAGTCTGCCTCGATGCTGTTGCCGTCCTGGTCCAGGATATTCTGGTAGGTGGTGAGGAGGTCTGAGGTGTAGTCGTATTTGAACACCGCCTGATGGCCGTAGAAGCTGTTCACCCACCACATCAGGCCGTTGGCGGGGCTGATGAACGTGCCTTGCATATCCATGCCGAGGCGATTGTCGAAGGTGATGTCGTCGTGCGGGTGGCGCACGATGGTGTTGTCGGGCGAGAGGGTGACGATGTTGTCATCGGTCCATCCGAACATCGTCCACAACGTGTTGTTGCGGTCGTAGAGCATCGAGCAGACGAGAGATTCGGTTGTGCTGACGTTATATGTTGGCGGCACAGGACTGTTGGTGGGGTTAAGACAGTTGACGATGCGGTCGTTCCGGTATTCCACCAGTCCGTTTCTGCCTCCGCTCCAGAAGTGTGTCTTGTCTGCTGGGTCGAACGCCATGCAGTTGACGTCAAGATATTCCATGCCGAGCATCTCTTCCGATGGCTTCTCTAACTCATGCCATGTCTCATTCTCCATATACTGCACCCTGCCTTTCACTCCAACTCGCATGCCAGCCGAGAAATGTCCCGCCGTGCCGTAGAGCCTGCCGTTGTGCTGGTAGAGACGCCAGAAATCGTTCGACACAGGACCGTCGGGCATGACGCCGGTGGCTACGGGCACCATCTCGCCGCCCTCTTCCTTGTAGCGCGTCAGCCTGCCGTTGCTGTCGGCAGCCCAGTAGCAGTTGTTTGCAGTGTCAGGAGTATAGGCGGCTTTGTCGAGAGGGGCATAGGGCATGGCGTAGCGCCACTCGTTCTTGTTGAGAAGGTTGTCGGCGAAGTCGCCTTTCAGTATGCCGCGCTCTTCGGTGGCGGCGTAGATGCTGTTGCCTTCGATATAACAATAGCTGACGCTGCAACCCAGCATATAGCTGTCGGTGACATACCTGTTGCGCGTGTCGAACTTCACAATGCCGAACGATGTGCAGACATAGACGAAACGGTCTGCTGCAAACAGGTAATTGATGTTCTTCTCTCCGCTGAGGCTTTTGTCTTTGATGTCAGTGTTGTATGTGACATCGTTTTCTGCCGCCATGATGTCGAACGTAGCATCGCTGTATGCTATGACGAGTACGCGCGTCGCCGGCACCCACTTGATGTGCGTGATGTCTGTGCTGTTGAGACAGGTGGTGCGGTCGTATGTTGTCAGTGAGCCGTCGGCGGTGTTGTAGGAGTAGAGGGCTGACGAGGCGAGGACATAGACTTCCTTCCCCGCCGGTTCTATCTCCTTGATGTCGCTGTATGAGGAGAAGAGCCTCCACGAGCCGACAGGCAAGGGCAGCGCGCTGACAGTGACAGCCAGCAGGAGGAACGTTGTGAGGGTTCGTTTCATAGGCATGGCAGAGGGAGTTAGTTGTCGTGGCGCAGGCTGCGGCTCTGCTGCTCGCGTATCTCGTTGTCGAGCTTCTGGTTGCAGGCTTTGCGCTGCGCATCGTCAAACCAGCCCCACTTGTTGAAATATTTCATGATGCTGAAGATATGCACCAAAAGCAGATAGATGCTGTGGCGCGAGGCGCGTGAGAATTTGTGATAGACGGGCACTGAGGGATAGTAAATCGTCTTGTGACGGCTGTGCATGCGGCGCGTGAAGTCGATGTCCTCAGCATATAGGAAGAACCGCTCGTCGAACATGCCCACCTCTTCCACCGCCTCTGTCCGCAGGAACATGAAGCATCCGGAGAGAAAGGGCACATTCAGCGTCATGCGGAACTCCGAATCGCGCAGCTCGAAGCGCCTGTTGCGCTTCTTTATCATGAAAGGGGGCAGGCAGAGCCGTCCGAACATGTCAAGCGGCGTAGGCAGCATCTTCGCGAGGGGTTGTATCTCTCCGTTGGGATAGAGCACCTTCGGCATCATCTGCCCGACATCCTTATGCTGCTCCATATATTCCAGCAACGCGGGGATGACTCTCGGGCCGAACCAGATGTCGGGATTGACGACGAGATGGTATGTTGCGCCGAGCTTCTGTGCCTCGCGCAGCGCAACGTTATGTCCGCCTCCGTAGCCGTTGTTCTCGTGGCGGATATATGTGATGGCAAGCCCTTCTTCTGCCACACGGCGGCGAAGTATCGGCTCACCGGTGAGAACGCGGCCCTTGAACTCGTTCAGTTCCTCCTCCAGATCGGGCATGATGTCGTACGAGTGGTCGATCACCCATATCATGCCGACAGGTGATGCAAAGAGGCTTCGCAAGACCGGCTCGATGTCGAGCAGGTGGTGGTTGTATGTCACTATCGAGGCTGTAACCATTTCTTTTCAGATCGTTTCTTCTTTGGCGGCATGTCTGCCGCTGTGAGCAGGATGAGCTGCTTATTTCTTCACTTTCACGTTGAGCAGGAAATCCGCCAGTTTCTCTATCGCCACGGCGCGGTGCGAGATTTTATTCTTCACGTTGTCACCAAGTTCGGCGAAAGTCCGGTCATAGCCGTCAGGCTGGAAGACTGGGTCGTAACCGAAGCCTCCCGTCCCGTGCCGCTCTGTCGTGACGGCACCCTTCACGATGCCTTCGAAGAGATATTCCTTGTCGTCGAAGACGAGTGCGACGGATGTGCGGAACTGTGCGTCGCGGTTTGTCTTGCCGTTGAGTTTGGCAAGTAGTTTGCGCATGTTCGCTTCCGTGTCGTGGTCTTTCGTCTTGTCCAACAGCGGGTCGTTGTAGTCCGGGTCGTCGAGGTTGGCATATCGCGCCGAGAAAACGCCGGGAGCTCCTCCGAGAGCCTCCACCTCCAGTCCGGTATCGTCGGCGAAGCAGTTGAAGCCATAGTATTTCTTAATGTATCGTGCCTTCTCCATTGCGTTCTCCTCAAGTGTGTTGTGTGTCTCGGGCAGGCTTGCGGTGCATCCCACCTCGTTGAGCGAGCGTACCTCGAAGCGGTCGCCGAGGATGGCGCGCACCTCACGCAGCTTGTTGGCGTTGTTCGTCGCGAAAACGATGATGGGCTTCTGTCCCTTCACCTTTGTCTTCATGGCGTCGAAGCCCTCGCCATACACGTTCTGCGCGTTGGTGATTGAGACGAAGCATGATGGATCGACACGTTTTATGTCGCGCATCACAGTCTCGGAGTATCTCTTGCTACAGATACAGACAAGCACCTTGCGGGTGGTCTTCGTGTACCAGCCGTAGCCGTCGAGCACCGTCACTCCGAAACCGTGCAGGTTCAGGGCGTCGGCTATTGCAGAATAGTTTCGCGAGAAGATTTTTATCTCCACCGCCTGATGGAAGCGGCGGGTGAAGAAGTCGAGCGTCATGGCGGCGAGTACGAGGAGTACGTATCCGAAAATGACACGCTGTATGTCGTGGAAGACAAGGTAGCAGCTCGACACGATGAGAATGTCGCAGAACATGATGACCTGTCCGAGCGAAAAGTCCTTGTATTTGTTGATGCACGCCGCGATGATGTCGGTGCCGCCCGTAGAGCCGTTGTAGTAGAAGCTGATACTGAGACCGAAGCCTTCAAGCAGCGCACCAAGCACACACGCCATGAAAATCTCGTTGCCAAGCAACTGGGGCAGCTGATGGGTGGCGGGGTCTTCTATGACACGCTGGCAGGCCCACAGCCAGACGGTGATGAGACCAAAGCCCCATATCGTTTTCAGGCAGAAGCGCAACCCGACAATCTTCGCCGCCATGACGAGGAAAACGATGTTTATGATAGAATAAGAGATTTGTATTTCTATGCCGGTGGCATAGTAGATTATCGCCGCGATACCTGCCACACCTCCTGTCGCCAGTCCATAGGGCAGCATGAAGAGTGTGACGCCGAGGGCATAGATAAGCGTGGCGATGGCAACCATGAAATAGTCGCGCACCTCATGCAGCAGAAATTTCTTGTTCAACATAGTATATAGTCAATAATAAACCGTATGCTTTCCTTCACCATTATTCACCTTAAATGAATAGGCGTACAGAATGATTGTGTTCAATAGTGATGCTTGTTAAGGATACCACCTTTACATGACAGCAGAAAGGACTACAAAGACACGATGTCACCTTCGGACAGGCCTGTGGCTTTCATAATGTCTGCGACACTAAAGCCCATCGACTTCAAGTTGCGGGCTGCCAGCAGGATGCCTTCCACACGGCCTTCCGCACGGCCTTCCCTTTTTGCGGTGTCAAGCACGTCGTTCTGGACCATGATGTCGTCCATGTGGGCATCGTATGCCCTGCGCTCCTTCTCGTTCATCGTCATG
>SFIS01000070.1 GCA_004555245.1 Bacteroidales bacterium | reverse complement strand
ATGGGAACTGATATTGGACACCATCCTGGAAATTGCAGAGATGATCTCTGCAGATGCCAGTGAACTGCTTTCTGCGGTTATTGATGCCAATCCTAAGTTTCATAAACTCTATCAAATGTATAAATTAGTCGCTTGATGAATGAATATTCACTTGCGAGAGTTCAGTTACTTTATTCTAAAGTATATTTCGTCGAACTCACGTTATACTACAGATATTTTTCCTTGTATTCCTGTACGTATGCCTTCAGTTCGGGGGCGTTGAGAATCTTGATGTGTTCTGCAAGTCCGAGATAGAAGCGTGCTATGCCGGCGATGTTGTAAACGCTGGCATTGTAGTACCACTGGTTGTCGTTGCCGCGGTTCTGTGTCAGGTCGTCCTTTGTGCGCGGGAATTCTTCGACAAGCAGGTTTTTGGCGAGAAGGTCGAGTTCGAGACTTACCTTGATGGGGTTGTCGCCTGTCATGTGGAATGCATCGACGTTTATCTTTTTGTGCGAGAGGGGGAATTTCCATGGCTCGTCGTCCTTGATTTCCACCCATCCGATACGGCTGATTTTGAACACCTTCAGCTTGTTGTCGCTGGTTGTGTTGAGTTCGTAGCACATGATGATGTCGTCGTCCGGAAGCACCTCGTATGCTTCTACAAGGCGGTCTCTGACGCTGCCGCTGTTGCTTGAGGCGTAGTTGTGAAGTACGACGCACAGCTTCTTCGACATGGCGTGCTGGAGCTGTGAGATTGCCGCCGCCTTGTTCTTGTCCCTGAAAACCTTGCGTGCTATGAGTTCCTGCCTTACCTTCTCCGGCATCTCGCGCGATTCGGCATTGACACGCAGATAGGCGACATCGTTGAGTTCGACAACGCGGTAGGGATGGGGCTCCACATGGATGGCGATGACACGGTTGTCGTAGAGCGGTTCGATACGAAGATGGACGATTCCGTCGATGTCGAAGTAGTGTTTGGCTCTGTCCTGGATGTGGCGGATATAGGCGTCGATGCTGTTCATGCGCAGATATTTCATGTCGTTGTCTATGCCTGACACATATCCCTGGTCGTTGACGCCCAAATAGAGTGTGCCGCCCGTGGTGGAATTGAGGAAAGCGCATATTCCGCGGAATACATTCTTCTCCTGTGCCGCGGCGTCGGGCTGCATATTGTTGTCTGAAGGATAGACGAAGGATGTCTTGAACTCCGTCGTCCCGCTTTCCACGCCAAGGTAGTTGCCGCCGTCTTCAAGGTCGGTGTCGTTCTCTGTTTCCAAAGAGAGAGTCTTGATTATTTCGCGCCTGATGACATTGATGGAGGCGTCAGAGAGTGTGCCCTGCATGGAGTTGGCAGTCTGGACAAGACGGGCAATGCGTGCGAGGATTGGTATTTTTTCTTCATAATCACGTATTGCCTGTGCCAGAATCTCGGAGTTGTCTTTTCTGCCGTATTCCTTCAGAAGCTGCACGACGGCAAGACGGACGAGAGTGTCATGGGCGTCCCGGTACTCCGGCTCCGGCTCGAGACTGATTTTGCCGACAGGTTCGTTGCTGACAAACTGTACCAGAATGCGGAGATATGAACTGGCAAACTTGACATAGGATGCGGCAAGTTCGTCGTCGGCAATCTCTGACATGATTCGTGCGTTTGCAAGGAAGGTGTAACGCTCGGACGGTTTTAGCAGTGTCATCTGATAGTCGAAGAACTGACGTGCTATAAGACGCAGGACAACGGGTGAGAGCTCCTGGCTGGTTTCCTCCTCCATGATATTGTGCGGGACCTCCGTTGCCAGGGCAAAGCCGACGATGCAGTCTTTCTTCACATCCTCTATATCAATCGTTTCCTCGTCGTCAGGCTCGTAAGCCCCGATGATGTGGGTGAGAATCTTGCCGTATTCATTGCCGCCACGGTATTCCGTAATCTGTAACGTGGCATAGTCTCCAATCTGGAAATCGTCAGAAAACTTTGAGTAGAGGTGTGTGCCCCGCTCGTTGATCCAGACAAGCGATTTCTGGTGCTTGAAGGCCAGCCGGACATGGAGCTCTTCCGTTCCGTACATTTCGCGGCAGTCTTCTGTCACAAAGTTTATGAAATGCTTCTCTATGTCAAAACGTCTCTTTTCCGTGTCCTTGACCGTAGCCTGAAGGTAGTCGCCCGGTTGAAGGTATTTGGGGAAGAGGGCGGCGGCGTAATATATGAAGTTGGGCTTCCCGAAGTGGATTGTGCCGCTAAGTTTCTCGTGTGTTCTGTCCACGGTCTCGACGTGGATGGTGTTATGCTCGACATTTGTGATTCGCACAGTCACGTCATCGCCGTCGGTGTATTGCAGTTTGTGCGACGGTGTGTCTTTCTTCTGGGCTTTCCAGAGGTCATACACCATATTTGTGACAAAATCGTCCATGGCAGGAAGGCTGGACGCGTCGCTCTGTTTCAGCTTCTCGCCTGATACGGTGCGGACACTCACTCCGACACCGGTGTCGAGAGAGTTGGCGCCGGCACTCAGGAGCTTGATGGCGTTTGCCTTGTTTTCTGATGTCAGGAACAGTCCGTGGGCATTGAGACAGGCTGTCCCGTATTTTTCGTAGGTGAGAGGTTTAAGGAGTTTTGTATTGAAACTGCAGTTGCTGATGGCAAGATACGTGAAGATTTCTTCTTTGAAGTCTATTATATCACCCCATGAGAATCCTATGTTCTGGATGCTTTGGTGTTTTAGCCTTTCTATTGTGGTCTTTATGATTTTGTCAGAGAATTTTGGAGCCAGTTTCTGCAATTCGCCCATCATTGCAACGTAAGCCTGGCGGGCGACGGCATCATCCGGCGATGCCAGAAGAAATGTCGCAAGCAGCCTGACATTGAATATTGTCACGTCCGTTTCGTCAGGAGCCTCAAAGAGGGGCTTCGCACCGAGCTTCTGGGTCAGTTCCGCGACTCGTTCATGCAGCAGTTTTATTGTGGTCTGGTAAAATATGTCTTTTTGCGGTTTTGTACTGCTTTCCCTCATGTAGGCAAGCAACTGCTCAAAATTGTCGTCAATATACTCTTTTCTCAATTCAAGCCACAACGGCGTTTCGTTCTTCGTACTCATAGTGGAATAAGATTTTTCTGTTTGTCTTGTTTTTGTCATGTTGTCTCCGGCATATAGAACTTGCCTATCCTGTAGTCGATATTCGCCTTGTGAGCCTGGCTGTGCTGATGGCAGCGCGGTATGCGGTATGTCCTCCCGTCCTTTATCAGCCGTGCCCCCGTCTGATGGAAATGGAACGGGACATCAGCCCTGACACACTGCTCGCGTATGGCGAGAATCCAGTCATAGTCGCAAGGCCGTGCATTCTGCCCCGATTCGCCTCCCGCGCTCACTTCCTCGATGCTTCTGTCAAGGTAGGCGGAGAGGTCAACAGGCCCTATCAGGGGCGCTACGATGATGCTCTTGTGCCTGATGGGCAGCGACTTGAAGACTGGCAGGCGGCAGTCGGCCATCTCCTGGTTCTCCACCGTGCAGCCTACAAGCACATTGTCGTAGCCGTCGCCCCAGTCGTCGGGCACGCAATCCATGAAACGGTCGATGCGCTTGGTGAAGAAATAGAACCGGAGGTCGCTCCTACGCTTCATCATCAGCCAGCACTCCTCGCGCCACTCGTCGGCATCGGCGAGCAGGAAGTCGGAAGTGAAACAGGTGAACACCACCTTGCCGCTCCCAATCTTCCACGACTTGTCACGCCGGCGCCTGACGGGGAGATAGAAGCTGCCTGTCTTGCGACATTCACTGCTCGATATCTCACTGCCGTACATCTCGTCCTGACGATATACATAGCAGTATTTGCATCCGGGACTGACCTTGGTGCATCCGTGCCACGGATTCCAGTTCTCATAGATGTCTGTGTGCTCTGCCATCATTCCACCCTTGTCATTTACTCGGTTAACGTCCAGCCATGATCGCCATGGTAAATCATCTGCTGGGTCATGCCGCCGTCGATGCAGATGTTCTCGCCGGTGATGAATCCTGCCTTGTCCGAGCAGAGGAACAGCACCATGTTGGCGATGTCCATCGGGTTGCCCACGCGTCCTGCCGGCTGCTGCACCGCATCTGCGCCGTCGTAGTCCTTAAAGTCCGTGTCTATCCATCCCGGAGAAATGGAGTTGACCCTTGCCTTGCCACGCAGCGTGACGGCAAGGGCATGGGTGAGGGCGGCAATGCCTCCCTTCGCTGCAGTGTAGCTCTCTGTCTGCGGCTGGCTCATGCGGTCGCGCGACGAAGAGATGTTTACTATCGATGCTCCCTCGGCAAGATAAGGGGCAAGCAGCTTGACAAGATAGAAAGGAGCGGTAACACCGACTGCCAAGGCATACTGAAACTCATCCCATGTGCATTCGTCCAGACCCTTCATCAGAGGCAGGGCATTGTTGATGATACAATCCACCTTGCCGTATCTGCCAATCACGTCATCGGCAAAGGCTTCCAGCACCTCCTTCTTGGAGATGTCTCCGACGAAATGGTCGCCCTCTCGCACGTCAATCACCGCCACCGCAGCCCCTCTCTTGCGGAACTCCTCGGCGATACATTTGCCGATGCCGTGCGCACCGCCTGTCACTACTGCCACCTTGTCTTTATATTCCATAGCTGTTGTCTTGAATGTGGGTTAACCTTCGGCCGTGCTGCCGAAGCCTGTTGTCACCAATGCTTTTTCTTTCACTTCCATGATGACAATATTTTTTGTGTGGTTAAATGTATTTCTGCCTGATTGCTTTCGGGAGTTTTGAGATGACAAGGTCATAGGATTCTTTAATCAACCCTGCAACCAGATCGTCTTCCATCTGTCCGTAATAGACGTCACTCCAGTGCTTCTTGTTCCAATGCCAGGCAGGAAGGACGGCGGGATAGCGCTCTCGCAGTTCCTCGTTTCTAGCAGGAGCAAGTTTCAGGGCAAACCTGTGTTCCGTGTCCCCCTTTATGTCGTGTCTGCCGCCGCCTAACCACAGACAAAGGAAAATCTTGCCTTCTATGCGGTAGGCTATGACATCGTCGCCAAAGGGCTGGTCTTCCGTAACTCCGTTGATTGAGAGTGTGTAGTCTCTTACCTGTTCTATATCCATAGCTGTGTTATATCTTTATTCAAGCAAGTTGATAACCTGATAGTTGACGAGTTGATTCTGTTCAGTTGACAAGTTGACGGGAAACGAGTTGGCAACAGTAATCTTGTTGTCCCTGTTGTATGTCACCTCGTGACATCCGCCGTTGCTCCCGTCCTTCCCGTTGTCATTGTTGTCTCTGTTGTCGTAAAAATAACCTCCGTTTGTTTGAACTTGAGTACCTTGATACCGCAATGCCATTGCAAATCAAAACTCTGATATTACAGGGCAAAGATACAAATAAAATCTGAGAATACCGCCCCTTTTTTTGAAGAAAATCGGATTAGAGTTCCGCATCTTTCAGAATTGACAGGAACAACGGTTTGCGCGGATAGAGACGGATGAGGTTGTCGCGCAAGGCGACAGCCTTTGCGTGACTTTCAGGCCGCACTTTCGCCAACTGCTCTATTTCGTATTGTATGCCTATATAATCCTTGTCCTTTTTCGATAGCGCCGCATCGCTCAGGATATAGTCGCAGATGCGCGTCTCTAATGATTCCTGCTGCCCGGAGGTGAAGACATCGAAGAAGAGAGAATAGAATCTCAGCATCTCCCCGCTCTGCATACTGCCAAAATAATTCCTGCGGTGCGGAAGGGCGGAGATGTGGTCATAGAGGCGTTCGTACAATCCCTCCTGCTTCAAAAGCCAGAAGCCGAGTTCCTTTTGATAGGTGTCCTCCACCAAATCCCTGACAAGCGCTTCGCGAATCTGAAGCCATTGCTTCTCTTCGCATATAGACTTTAGTCTTGTGCAATATCCCTTTCTCGTTTCTTTGTCAGCATTGGCATTGACGCAGAGCCATTGCAGCGCATGGCACATCAGCTGTCTGTTGTCTGTCTTCCCGGCGATGGTAAGTTTATACTCCATCCACTCCTGTGTGCGATGGTTCTTCTCTTTCAGAAAGGCGTCGCATTTCGAGTTCGCCTCGTCATATTTCCCCTCCGCTATCAACGTGTCAAGGCAATATTTTCTGATCTCCTCAATGTGCATGTTCTGCCCTATCAGCAACTCAGCGTCTTCACGTCTGTTCATGCCATTGAGAAGCTGTGCCTTTCTGATGATGAACCGGGCTTTGCAGTGGTCGTGTTTCGCGGCGGCAATCTTCTCGTCCAATTCCACAAGCATCTGCCCGTCGTCCAGCAGACCCTCCTGCGCGTCGTCAATCAGTCTCCCCAGATTCCCTTCAAGATACTCGTCTATCACGCCTTTCTTCCCAATATTCTTCAGACGCTCTATGATATGAAGCTTCTCTGGGTTGGACAATTCTGAATGTTCGGAGAGCAACAGCTTGCGCACGATGGACAACGCCGCATTGTTGCTGAAATCCTTGCCCTCGTATGTGTTGTAGTCGTATTCGAAATTGTCATCCATGAAATACTTGCACAACGTCTCAAGGAAAAGCAATGCACCGTCGATGGCGGCAGCATAGTCGCCACCGTCAGCTATCATCTGCAACTGTTTCATCACACGTCTCGCCTCCCGGCGAATAACCGCCCAGTCAAAGTGGAGTTTCCACGACGCCACTCTGCCCTTCTTCTTGTGGGCGAAACATTCGGCGATGCTTTTCTTGTAGTCAATAGGCTTGTCCTCTGGCAGGAAAAATGCGACGATGGCATCTGCAAAATCCTCGTTCTTGCAGGCATACGACTTGGCAAACCTCAGAAATTTCTTCTCGTCAATGATTGAAAACAACTTCTTCAATTCTTCTTTCTTGTCCTTGTTCATAGGTCATAAAAGTTATTTACTTGGATGCACAACCTTCTAAGCATAATACCAATCAATTGTTTAGACGGTTTCCGGTTCCGCCAACAGGTCAATTGTCCTTGTGCTTAAGGCACTATTTTCACTTTGCTGCTTGAATTATTACCCTCCTGATTAACTTGTATCTGGACGGGGATGCGTTCTTGCAGTTCCTCAACATGGCTGATGATACCTACATGGCGACCTGCCTTTGAATGTAGTGAGCGAAGTGTTTCTATTGCTTTCTGAAGGGGCTCGCCGCTGAGTGTGCCGAAACCCTCGTCGATGAATAGGGTGTCAACTTGAAGCTGCTGTCCGATGTCACTCAAGGCTAATGCCAACGATAGGGAAACGAGGAAACTCTCACCGCCGGAGATGGTGCTGGCTGCGCGACTGACAAATCCCTGGTATGCATCTTCCAATGAGATGACGAATGTTCCCGGAGTCACCTTCAGGGTGTAGCGGTCTGTCAGCGTCTTCATGTAACTGTTGGCTGAGTGGATTAGGCTTGCCAGGACGTAACTCTGGGCAATCTTTCGGAATGTACTGCCTGTCGAGTTGCCGATTAGCTGATTCAGTCGTGACCACTTCTGATAGACAGCCTTCTTGTCTTCTGCCTCTTGGATGAGAGAGCCCAGACGTTCGCGATTTTCCTTGTCTGCCTTGAGTTCCTGATTGATCGCTCCCTTATTCTCGCCAATCTCAGCAAGTTGTTTCTCAATGTCCTCAATTCGTTTGTTGAGTGTGTCGAGAGTGTCGCCTTCTGAAAATTCCGGCTTTATTGTCTGGTGCACGGCAATGAGTTTTTCTGCATTGTCGAAGAGAGTCTTCTTTGCTATAACTGCTTCGCGAGCAGCCTTCAGAGAGTCATTCTCACGCGTAATATCATCAGAGGAATAGGCATTTAATGTCTCCAGACGCTCAATCTTGAGTTCCGGGTGTTCTGCAATGAAACCATTGAGATACGTTTGGTTTACGTTCAGGCTATCCTCTGCCGTCTTCAATTTACTTAGGACGGTAGCCACAGAGGTGTTGAGATCATTGGCTTCTGCAAGCAGATTATCTGCCTTTACAACTCTGTCAGGTTCAACATATTTCCATGAGGGAATGGCCGAAAGGATTGCGGTCAGCACATTCCTGACGTTTTCCACATTGGTTTTTGTGGTCTCTAATTTGCCGGCAAGTGTTTGCTTCCTCTGAATCCTGTTATTGTATGTCTTGGCAGCAGAGGTGAGGGTAGTGGCAAATTCCATTGGAGATTCTTTCCAGTTGACCTGCCAGTTGCCGACGATTAACTCAGAGGCTTTCTTTATAGCGTTATCAACCTCTGCTTTCTTGGTTTCTACAAGTGCTTCGGCGGTAGAGATCCGACCCCTACACTCGATAATAGCCTTCTCTGCTTCACGAGCTTTAGCGGCTGAGGTCTCCACATTCTTGCGTTTTGATTCAAGCGCTTTACGTAAGTTCTTAACCTCAGTTTCCTGTGCCTCGCCATCCCTGACTTTTGCTTTCAGCTCGTCAAATGATTTGTTTGCCGATGCTTCAAGTGAGGCAAGGGCAGACAGGGTGATGTCATCCGGCTTTTCTATACCGCAAGCCTTGCAAGCTTCCAGTGTTTTCTGCGTTGCATTGGCAACAGTCTTGTCTTCATTGAATGCTCTAAGGTCCCGCTCGTATGACATCGATTCTGATTTGATTTCTGCTTCAAGTCTAACCTTCGCGTCAACAAAATTCTTATGCTCCTTTTCTGCTTCTTCGTATGCTCTCTTCAATCCGCCAACGAGAGCGGCCAGATCCTTTTCTTGAGGCAGTGCCAACCTGATTTCCTGGCGACATACAGGACAGATGTCACCTACTTTCAGCTTTGTCCTCAAGGTTGAGGCAAACCTGTTCACGGTATCACTCTGCTTGTCCAGATCTTCCTTGCGAACGTCCATCTTGATCTTGGCATCATGGATAGGCGCATCCATATCAGCAGACTGTCTTTTCTTTTTGTCTAGTGCAACCTTGCGTTCTGCAAGATTCTTACGCTTCTCTTCATATTGAGACTTGACAGATGTAAGCGTCTCGATACGGTCTTTTGCAGCAGTAATCTTTCCCAATAAATCCTTGGCTCTATCACGTTTTTCACGCAATTCAGGCAGGTCGAGAGCTGCAACAGTTTCTTCCTTTGCCTTTACCTCGGATTCTTCTCTCTCAAAAGCACACTTTGCGTTCTTGGCATCCTCCTTAGCTTTCTCTGACACAGGAGTGAGTTCGTCTGTCAGTTTCTTGTTCTCCGTATCAATAGCCGTCCGGCTCTTCTTGATTGCCACACATCCATCATCAATGGCATTCAGATAGCCAACTATTGTTTGGGCATTCACATACACGTCAGCTTTATCTGCTTCAGTAGAGATAAATGTATCAATCTCTTGTATTTCTGTCTCGATCTTGACAACATCATTCTCTGCTTGTTGTTGTCCGCCTGACAATCTGGAGTAAGTATTTGCCAACTTTTCAAGAATCTTCTTCTGCTCTGCTTGAGTGGTTGCAGCTTTCTTCACCTCCTTCATCCACAGACGTGCATCAATAGTCGCATTCCAATCCCTTACAGTTTGTTCCTTCTGCCTGAACGCTTCACTTTCAACGGCTTCGTTGGCTAAACGTAATGCATCATCTGCATCGTTCTTGGCTTTGTTCAGTTCGTTGTCTTTGGACAGCCAGTCGCGTTTTGCTACATCTTTGTCATTTCCTGCCTTTATTTCTTTATATTGGTTGTCAAGAGCAGACAATGCATCCTGCTTCTCGGCAATCTCTGTTTCTGTTAGAGTTCGGGTCCCTTCAACTATGCGTTTGGCATCCTCCCATTCCTTTTTCTTTTTGTCGGTCAATTCATAAACCTTTGCACCAATCTTCGAGTAGATGTCCACACCCGTAATCTTTTCCAAAATCTCTGCCTTCTCATCATCTCTACTGTCCAGGAAGCGCGTAAACTCGCCTTGTGCAAGCATGGTAGTACGACAGAACTGATTGAAATCCAAACCTACGGCAGCTCGCATTTCTTCCTTTATGTCAGCGTCTTTAGTCAGGCTTTCATCTGTGTCAAGGTTCTTCAGTTTCCACGTTTTTCCCTTTATGGAGCCACTGACCTTCTTGTAGGCACGGGAAACAGCCCATGTGGCTTCATAGTTCACGCCATTGCTGCCGATGAATGTGAGCGAAACGAATGCCTCTATGGTATTGCGACGCATCAGCTGACGCGGGTCTTTTATTGCAATATCATCAGCATCCATTGTTTTTCCCTGCATTTTTGTGGATTCCAGTCGTGGAGTATTGGCATAGAGAGCCAGACAGATGGCATCAAGGATGGTTGACTTGCCCGCACCGGTCTTTCCGGTAATCAGGAAAACTTCACTGTCGGCCAATGGCTGTGCCTCGAAGTCGATGACAGCATCCTCAATGGATGCGATATTGTGTATGGTGAGCTTTTGGAATTTCATAAAACAACAAGTGTTCCGGATTCTACATTCTTTCTTCGTCTTTCAGAGCTGCAAGCGTCTCGTTAAACAGTTCCTTCAGGTCGCTGTCGAACTCTATACCTATGTCTTCGGCATAACGTTCGGCTATCCCGATAGGTTCCTCAGTCTTGAACTCCTGTACGGACATTACCTTTGCCTCTCTTCTGTCCTTTTTCGGTCTTTGCGTGTTTATCACGCAGAACCTGCATTTCTTGTCTTTGCATATCACGAGAGCCTCTGCATTAGCCTCTACAGGAAGAAAATCCTCAACCTCTACATTGAGCCGGATGTATGCTTCGATGTCGTTAGGGTAGATTTTAAGCAGATTCTTGGCGTCTTCCCACGTAGCGACACCTTCTGTCGGAAGTGTAACTAACGGACGATGTGGCTTTATCTCAATCTCCTCAACTGCAGGTCTGTCGCCATGCTCTGCAATCTCGACAATAGACACAGAATGCTTGTAGTTCTCATCGAATGAAACAGGAATCGGTGTTCCGCAATATCTTACGTTGTGCCTGCCCGAGTGGATAAACTGTCCATGATGTATGTGGCCAAGTGCCAGATAATCATACCCGACACCCATCTCATCAAGGTCGTATGAATCAATGCCACCTACTGAATATTCCGACCCGTTCTCATGACCGGCAAAGTCACAACCTCTGACTGTAGTGTGAGCCGTCATCACAACAGGAAGATTATCGGAATTCTTTTCGTTGGCAATATCAAGCAAGTCCTGAAACAAACCTTTCGGCATATTTCTCTCGTTTACGTACGGAACGGCAATTACATATCCCTTTCCCGGTACTTCTATAATCATGTCTTCCTTCTGGTTGGCATCTACACAACCAATAGTGAAAACCTTTAGAGCCTTCCACGGTGTACGGAAAATATCATGCCTCGTACCACTGTCATGATTACCTGCTGTGATAACAATCGTCATATCAGGATTGGCATCACGGATTTCCACCAATGCGTTAGTGAACATCGTTTGTACGGCTGCTGATGGCTGAGGTGTATGGTAAACGTCGCCGCAGAGCAAGAATACATCCGGTTTCTGCTCCCTGACGATATCCACCATCTGATGCAGCATTGCCTTTTGCTCCTCCGTACGGTCGTAGTTATAAAGTGTGTGACCTAAGTGCCAGTCACTTGTATGCAGTATCTTCATAAATAAAGTGAATTCGATGAAATATAACTCGTCGTAACTTTGGAAATTAGCGAATTATTTAGGAATTTCCTTGAACGAAGTGAATAACTTTGTAGTAGATAAGAACAATGAAGCTAAAGAATTTCGCTATGATTACCGAGGACAAAGTTACGGAAATTTTCTGTATTGCATACGATTTTTGCAAAGTTTTTGATACACAGATGGCAAAATATTCGTTATGGCAGAATGAAAGTGCAAATATCACCGTGAAAGCCGCATACAAAGGGGCGGAAGAAATGGCGACAAGTAGTGTTTGCTGAAAAATTTACAACTCTCCGATATTTAAGTTTTACAACTTTATTTCTTCGTTTGATTAACAAAAAATGCGTAACTTTGTATAGGTAAATCCATAGCAAGATGAAGTTTTACGCTCCTAAATACAAACAACTTGACCTCGGTTTGCTCCGCCCGTCTCTTGATGAGTTGGACAAGACAAACCGAAGGGTGGCTCTCGGCGACCTTCTTCCATGGACTGAGCTTGAGAAGGAATACAACTCAAGGCTGGATAATCAGAAGAAAGGTGCGGGGAACAAGCCGGCACGCATGATTCTCGGTGCAATGATTATCGAGGGCTATGCGTTTACAGACCGCCACAGCCGGGATGCCTGCAACGGGAGCCGGAACTCTTGCTACAGATCCAACTTTTCGAAGAACGCTTCGGCTGCCTTCCGGCCACCACCCTTGCGGACAGGATTTATCTGAACAGGGCGAACCGGGATATACTTGAGGATTTTGAAATCCATCCATACTGCAAACCGTCAGGGCGAAGATCGCTATCCTGTTCGTTATGTTGAACAGGTCGTCCGTCTTCCGGCAGAGGTGGCTTTCAAGTTTGTCCTTCAGTTCATAGAGTGACGGAGCCACCTTGTATATGGACTGGAATCCGGGACGCCATTCCTGATTGCCGCTGACGAGCTCGCATACCGCCGAGTTCTCGTCCATGATGCGCATGGACTTCAGTTCCGAGGGCGAGTAGATGGTGCGGGTGATGAGATGTGCCATCGTGGTCTTCACTGCGTCTATGCAGCCGTTGTTGACCATCTCCTGCCAGAACTCCTGCGTCTTTCGCTGTACGAAACCGTTGTAGCGTGACAGGGGATTGCCGAACAGACCCTTTTCTCCTTAGTGCTCGTGAATATACGTGAGGCACTTGGCGATGTCGCGGATGTCCTCCGGACGGTGCGGCTCATCTATGAAGCCAACGGTCAGCATGACACGACTGCGCACGCGGCCTGTCAGGTCACGGAAAGACTCCTTGATGCGGTAGTACCAGTCATCACGCTGCGTCCTCGGGTTGTATCTTGGCTGAGACATGAAGTGCATATCGGAGGCAAAGGTACAACTTTTCCGCGAGACTTCTGTGTACTACAATTCGATTTTTCAG
>SFIS01000069.1 GCA_004555245.1 Bacteroidales bacterium | reverse complement strand
ATGTCACTTCGTGACATCCCCAGTTGCGCCCGTTCTTCCCGTTGTCATTGTTGTCTGTGTTGTCGTTTAAAAAAGTACGAGGATGTGTTGTCGTAAAAATCAAAACGCAAAAAATACACACGTGCGGGACGTGCAGAATTTTCACTTTCGTTAACTGTTTCCGGGGTCAGGAAAGCGACGTGGTTTTTGAAGGAAAATTCCAAGACTTGTCGTCATTTTATTGTCAGGACATAAAAAAAACGCCTCCGAGATGGCGGAAAACGGTCAGAATTGTGGCGTGACAATATGTTTTGCGTCGCCACTGTGTTTGTTTTACCCCGTCATACAGTCTGTCTTGCGTGCCAAGACAATATCTCTTGCAGGCTCACTTTGACTATTTTGCAACTCCTGGAATTAGTGTATGGGGACTCGGTTCCCGTAACACATTGCAGCACAATGACATGAGAAAACGCCGAAAATCTGCGGATTTCATGGCGCGGCAGGCGGCGGCGGTTTTTACGGGAGTATTTAGAGTTAAGAGGTGTAACACTATGTTAACTGTTGTAAAAATAGTCAGGGGTGCGGGCATGGGCATTGGCATGGGTATGCCGCACACTGCTCGGCGTCTGCAAAAAAAACGGTGAAACATTCGTTTATTACAGTACAAAACACTATCTTTGCACCACAATCACCAACACTAACACCGTATGAACTATATCATCAACGCCTATGCGATGCAGGACATCGGCCTGCGCACAAACCAGGAAGACGCCTTCTTCCCGCCTTTCATCGACCCCTGCCACTATGACGAGACGCAGCGCAACTGGTGCTACTACGACGGCACGCCGCACACCGACCAGCGTCTCTTCATCGTCTGCGACGGTATGGGCGGACACGACCGCGGCGAGGTGGCGAGCCACATCGTGTGCAAGACGATGAGCAACGCTCTGCTCAGCAACACCACCATCGAGGGCGCATTCAGCGACGAGATGATACACCATGCCGTGGATGAAGCCCTCGACGCACTGCTGAAGGCGGAGAGCCCGAGAGACGTGCGCAAGATGGGCACCACGATGGCGATGCTGAAGTTCCACGCCGAGGGTGCGACGATAGCGCACATCGGAGACAGCCGCGTCTATCACTTCAGGCCGGCGGCGGCGGGAAAACCTGCAAAGGTGCTCTTCGTCACGAAAGACCACACGATGGTGAACGAGATGATGGAGCGCGGGGAGATAACGGCGGCGCAGGCAAAGCTGTCGAGCCGGAGGCATATCCTCTCGCGGTCGATGATGGCGCAGCGGGGATACAGGCCGGAGGCGGACATCGACCACATCACCGACATACAGCCGGGAGACATCTTCATGCTGTGTACGGACGGAGTGTTCGAGGTGATGGACGACCAGGAGCTGTGCGATGTCGTGACCGACCCGAACTACAGCGACGTGGAACTCACGCAACGCCTGCTGCACGAATGTCTCCACAACCGCGACAACCACACGGCGTACATCGTCAGGGTGAAGGACGTGCTGAACGTGAAGGGGAAGACGAAGCCGGATTCCGCCCTGCCCGCCGGCACGGTGCTGAAAAGCCAGAACTACACCTACGAGGTGGAGAAAGTCCTGGGGCAGGGAGCTTTCGGCATAACATATCTCGTCAACACCAGCATCGCGATGCAGGGACAGCTCGGCACGATACGCACCGGCGTGAAGATGGCGATGAAGGAGTTCTTCATGCACAAGGAGATGAAGCGCGAGGGCGGCGAGCTGATAGAAATCTCGCCCGATTCGAAGGTGAAGAGCTATGCCGAGCGCTTCCGCAACGAGGCGGAGAAACTCGCGTCGCTCACACACCCGAACATCGTGCGCGTGCTGGAGGTGTTCGAGGCGAACAACACCATCTACTACACGATGGAGTATCTGCCGGGCGGCTCGCTCAACGACTATGTCAACAAACGCAACGGTCTGCCGGAGCGCGAGGCTATAAGATGTATCAGGCAGATAGGCTCCGCACTGCTCTACATACACACCAACAAGATGCTGCACCTCGACGTGAAGCCGGCGAACATCATGCGCTCTGACAGCACGGGGACGCTGAAGCTCATTGACTTCGGCCTCGCAAAACGATATGTCGATAACGGGGACCCGGAATCGAGCGCACACCTCGGCTTCGGCACGACGGGCTATGCGCCGCTCGAGCAGGTGGACAGGGACAACGAGGTGGAGTTCTCGCCCGCCATCGATGTCTATGCCCTGGGCGGGACATACTACAAGCTCCTGACCGCATACGCCCCGAACAGCGCCGTCGATGTGCTCAACAACGGCCTCGCCACCATGCCGCTCGTGAAGAAGAACGTCAGCCAGAAGAGCATCGACGCCATCAAGGCCGCCATGCAGCCGATGAAGGCGAAGCGTCTCGCCAACGTGCAGGAGTTTCTCGACATGCTGCCGAGAGTGGATGACGACACGATATTCTACGAGAAGAAAGCGCGGAGGATACGCAAACGCTGGATTGCCGCCGTCATTACGCTCGTCGTCGGATTGTCGGCGGCTTACTACCTCTTCTTCACCGAGAGGAAGAACACGCCCGTCGAGGCGGCGGCTTTCGAGAAATATCTCGACCTGCAGATGGTGGAGGTGGAAGGCGGCACATTCATGATGGGCAGCGACAGCACCACGCTTGCCGGCGCCGACGCCGACGAGGCCCCGCGTCACAAGGTGACGCTCTCCACGTTCTACATCTCACGTTACGAGGTGACGCAGCGGCAGTGGTATGCCGTGATGAAGAAGACGAAGGAGGGGAGGAGCAAGAACGGCGACTATCCCGTCTGCAACGTCACGCTGAAAGAGATAAGGAAATTCATCGAGCGTCTGAACGAGGAGACGGGCCGCAACTACCGCCTGCCTACCGAAGCGGAATGGGAATACGCCGCGCGCGGCGGACAGCAGGGCACAAACGAAAAAAGCCGCCGCGGAGAGACTTCCGGCAACGGCAACGATAGGGCAGAGCCCGACAGCATGGCATGGCACGCCGCAAACAGCGGGATGCACACCGCACCCGTCGGCTCGCTGCATCCCAACAGCCTCGGCATATACGACATGCTGGGCAATGTCTGGGAACTGTGTTCTGACTATTACGGCGCATACCCCGCCTCGCACCAGACAAACCCTGCGGGCGCCGCTTCCGGGACTTACCATATAATAAGAGGTGGCAGCTGCACCTCGCCCGCCGCCGTCTGCCGCCCCACCTACCGTCAGGACACGTCGCTCGAGGCAGGCTCGGCGCCCATAGGCTTCCGCCTCGTACTGCCCGCCGGAAAGGAAGAATGACATCCTGACGAGAGAGAACTGGGGAGAGGGAACGTGAAGGGGGAGAACGGCTGATGTGCCGCACGGCAGGCGGATGCCGTATGCGCCGCACGGCAGGCAGGACAGCCCGCCGCCTACAGCTGTCCCGCCTCGACAAGCCGTGCGATGCGTTCTATCTCGGCATCTTCCGGATTGTCGGCGGGGTTGTAGGTCTTTTTCAACGATGCGCCGAAGGTCCAGGCGAAGACCTGGTAGATGCCTGCCTTCACCGGACCTATGAAGGCGTTGATAAGCTCAAAGCCGGTGGAGTTGCACTCGCGGTGGACGAGCTTTATGAGCAGCTTGCCCTGCGTCAGTGTCAGACGTTTCATGCGCGGCGTGTATTGCTCCTTTATACCCTTCTCCACACGTTTCAGATGCTGCTCGCGGTCTTTCTTCGACGGCAGCGTCTGCATGTATTCGTAGGTCTCTATCATTATCCGGCGGATTTCCTTTGCAATAGGCAGCACGCGCTTCACGTTGTACACCATGCGGTCGTATTTCCTGCGCTCTTTCAGACTGCTGAAGTGCTTCGGCGGATAGCAGTAGATCTTGTTCATCTCCACATGCTTCACCGAATCGCCGTCGAGCATCACCTTGTCGATCTTTATCATCGGCGTGAAGGTGGGCGACGTGGCGGAGACAGGGCTTCCGCCCGCTGTCTGCTGTGCGGCGCAGCGTGCGGGGCGGCAGAAGAGAGCGGCGAGGAGAGAGATGTAGAACAAGGCCTTCGGCATTTCCATATTCAAGAGAAGAGAGTTTGTCACTTGCTGTAAATCATCTGTATGATAGTCTGCCCGACAGCCAGCAGCGTATGTTTAGAGATATGCTCCATCGTGTCGTTGACGGTGTGCCATGTCGGGCCGAACGAGGATTGTGGACAGTCGGCGTAATAGGGTATGATGTCCGTACACGGTATGTGTGCTACGTTGTTCACGGGCACATGGTCGTCGGTGACATAGCCTCCTGCCGCTGTGGGGAACATCGTGCCGTATCCGGCTGTCTCCGCCGCCTTCCATACGGTGTCAGTCAGTTCGCGTGCGAGTTCAAGCGACATCCCCTCCTTAAAGAAGCGTGCCCCTTCGCCTCCCACCATGTCAAGGAGGATGCCGTATGCGATGTCCGTCCTCCCTTCGGCGGCATACTGTCGTGCCCAGTGCTGTGCGCCGAGTGCCCAGGGGTCCTCCACCTGGCTGTCTCCGTCGTGCCATTGCGGCGTGCCGTAGTCTTCTGCGTCGAAGCATACAAACTCTACGGCGACGGCGGCGGAATCGGCTGAGCTGAGCAGGCGCGCCACCTCAAGCATCACGGCAACGCCCGATGCGCCGTCGTTGGCTCCCATGACCGGTGTGCGGTGGTTCTTCTCGTCGGCGTCGTTGTCTGCCCACGGACGCGTGTCGTAGTGTGCGCAGAGCAGCATACGGCGCGGACGGGCTGTCGTGTCGCCCGGGAGCAGGGCTTTCGGGGTGTAGCGCGCTATGATGTTCGTGGCTTTCAGCATCGTGCCGTCATAGCCTTTCAGCTCTGCCTTCTGCAACGTGACGTCGCAGCCGTGGCGGCGGAACTCCGCCGCTATCCAGTCGCGGCAGTCGTCGTGGGCGCGGCTGTTCATCGTGCGCGGACCGAAGTCGCACTGGCGCTGGCAGTAGGCGTATGCCGAATCTGCCATGAAGAGAGGCCCGACGGCGGTGGCGGGCTCGGCTGTCACGCTTTCCGCAGGCTTTGTGTTGTGGCAGCTGCAGAGCAGCAGCAACAGCAGGAAATATGTCAGATGTTTCATTGTCTTTCGGGTTTTGGGGTTGTGTGTTCTTCGACCTGGTCGAAGAATACGGGGAGGAAACGGGGAGGAAACGGGGAGGGAGGGAAGCTGGCGCTACGGGGTTACGTCAGCCATGCCCTGTATCTTCGCCATGACGCGCAGCCAGTTGTGTCCCCATATCTTTGAGATGTCCTGCTGCGAGAATCCGTGGCGCATCAGTGTCTCCGTGAGGTTGACCAGTTCGGAGGCGTCGCGCAGGCCCTTTATCCCTCCGTCGCCGTCGAAGTCGGTGCCTATGCCTACATGGTCGATGCCCATGACGCTGACGGCATGTTCGAGATGACGGATGAAATCGGTGATGTCGGCGTCAGACGGCACGGGGCTGCCAACGATGCCCACCTTCGAGACATGTGCGTCGGGCAACTTGAGGAAGCCGTGGTAGAGTGTCAGCTGCATCACGCCGCCCGCCGCGGCGAGGGCGCGCATCTGGTCGTCGGTGAGGTTGCGGGGGTGGTTGCAGAGGGCGCGGCAGTTGGAGTGGCTGCACACGATGGGTGCCGACGAGGCTTCGAGAGCCTGGTAGAAGCTCGTCTCGGCGGCGTGCGAGAGGTCGATCATGATGCCCAGGCCGTTCATCGCCGCTATCACCTCGCGCCCGAACTTCGACAGCCCGTTGTGGGTGTTGCAGCCGCGTGCCGAATCGCAGATGTCGTTGTCGCCGTTGTGGCACAGCGTGATGTATGTCACGCCGCGCTGCTTGAAATGCTTCAGCAGCCGCAGGTTGTGCTCGAGGGCTATGCCGTTCTCTATGCCGAGGAGTATGGAGTGCCTGCCTTCGCGCTTGTCGCGCCATACGTCGGCTGGCGTGCGTGCGATGCTGAGGCGCTGCGGCGCACGCTGGCAGATGTCGTTGATGTGGTCGAAGATGAGGTCGGCATAATGCGAGGGGCTGTCAACGTCGAAGCCCACCTTCTCCGAGAAGCGTTCGCCGATGGCGGGCTGCGGCAGATAGCATACCATCGAGACGGCATCGACGTGTCCGTCGTCCATCTTGTGAAGGTCGTAGAGGATGCGCGGGTCGCGCTTCAGGAAGTCGATGTCCTGTGCGAAGAACATCGGCGTGTCGCAGTGCGAATCGAGCGTGACGTGCGTCTGATGGAAGCTGACGGCATCGCGGCGGGTGCGTGCCGCCTCTACGAGCCATCTGAAGAGCGGGAGCCCCGCCTCTGCCATCTGTTCGGGATGCCACTGCACACCGATGATGCTGCGGTATTCGTCCGATTCCACTGCCTCTACGGTGTTGTCGGGGGCTACCGCCGCAACCTTCAGGTGCTCGCCCGCATTGTCCACCGCCTGGTGATGGAACGAATTGACGTGTATGCGCATCGGAGCGTCGGCGGGCAGGAGGGTGTCGCGGCGCGCCGCTTCGTCGGCATCCAGATGCCGGTATGTGGCGTATGCCTTGTCGAGCATGGTGCCGGGGGTGATGGTGACAGAGTGTGTCGCTTCGTCCTTCGGTGCGCTCTGGCTGTGCTTTATGCCAGTCTCGATGTGCTGGCAGACGTGTCCGCCCAGTGCGATGGCGATGGTCTGCATACCGCGGCAGATGCCGAGCATGGGCAGATGGCGGTTGTAGGCAAGGCGGCAGAGCGGCAGCTCGTAACTGTCGCGCAGAGGATTGACCGTGCCGAGCTGCGGCACCGGCTCTTCGCCCATCCACAGGGGGTTATGGTCGCCGCCGCCGGTGAAGATGACGGCATGAAGAGTGTCGAGCAGAGGGAGGACCGTGCGGATGTCGGCGGTGGGAGGGAGGAGGACGGGAGTGCCGCCGGCACGTTCCACCTGAAGGCAGTACATACGGCGCAGGCTGAAGTCTTCGCCGCCGCTGTCGCAGGTGATGCCTACGAGCGGACGGGCGGGAGCCTCGGGATATACGTCGTAGATGTGTCTGAGGCGGTGGTCTATGTTGAAGTCGGGCATGATTCGGAGGCTGTGGTATGCTATGTTCGGGGATGCTGCAAAAGAGATGCCGCTTCACTCTGTTGCCGTCTTGCCAGCCCCGCACGGATGGGGGCAGCGCAGTGTGGCAGGCAGCAGGGCGAAGCGGCAGGCAGGCGGAGAGAGTGAGGGAGGGTGGGGGAGAGCGGGAAGGTTATTCTTCCGCGTCCTCGTAGGCAACCGGTATCTCGCGTTTTATGGACTGTTCGAGAGAGATGAGCGTCTCGGTGGAGACAACGCCGTTGATGTTCTGCAGCTTGTCGTTGAGCAGTTCCATCAGCTGTTCGTTGTCGCGCGCATAGAGCTTCACGAGCATGGTGTATGAACCGGTGGTGTAGTGACACTCCACAATCTCCGGGATGAGGGCGATCTGCTTTGCCACCTCACGGTACATATTGCCGCGTTCGAGCGTGATGCCGACGTATGTGCAGGTGTTGTATCCGAGAGCCTTGGGGTTGATGTTGAAGGCAGAGCCGAGGATGACACCTATCTCTATCAGACGCTGCACGCGCTGGTGGATGGCGGCGCGCGACACGTTGCATTCTGTTGCGACATCCTTGAAAGGCATACGCGCGTTCTTTGATAATATGCTCAATATCTTCTTGTCTAAAGCGTCGATTTTTTCTATCTTTTGCATATAGTTAAGTGATTTGATGTTTGTGTATTTTACAAATTGTCAGCAAAAGTACACATTTTTGTTTATACAGGCAAGTATTTTTACAATATTTATTACATTTGTGCCCGTTCTTGTCACTCTTGTCGTTTTCGACTGCCGTATCAGAATAATAAAAAACAATAAAAAAACGCGTATGTGCTTTGTAGTTCCCGCTTATTGTGGTATCTTTGCAATTTGGCATAACACACGTACTACATATTTATATATATATGCGAGAATTTATAAACATACTGCTGCGCTTCGTGCCGCCATACAGGAAGTATCTTGTCATGTCGGTGGTGTTCAACATATTGAGTGCCGTGCTCAACATCTTCTCTTTCGCCACGCTGGTGCCCATCCTGCAGATTCTGTTCGAGACGGGCGACGCCGGCCGCGTGACTACCCTCATGCCGTGGGACTGGTCAAACGCGAAGGAGGTGGTGTCTAACAACGCCGACTATTACGTCACATGGCTCATCAGCGAGGTGGGCCCCACCTCTACGCTGCTCTTCATCGGGCTGTTCCTCTCGTTCGCCACCTTCCTCAAGACCGGCGCGTATTTCCTCTCCTCCGCCACCATCATCCCCATACGCACGGGTGTGGTGCGCGACATCCGCAACATGCTGTATGCGAAAATCACGTCGCTCCCGCTCGGCTTCTTCTCTGAAGAGCGCAAGGGCGACATCATAGCGCGTATGTCGGGCGACGTGCAGGAGATAGAATACAGCGTGATGTCGAGTCTCGACATGCTCTTCAAGAATCCGATTCTCATCATCGCCTATTTCACCACCCTTGTCGTCATCTCGTGGCAGCTGACGCTCTTCACCGTCCTCTTCGTCCCTCTCATGGCATGGATGATGGGCGCGATAGGCAAGAAGCTGAAGGCGCAGTCAACCGTGGCGCAGGGCATCTGGAGCGACACGATGTCGCAGGTGGAGGAGACACTCGGAGGGCTCCGCATCGTAAAGGCGTTCTGTGCCGAAGAGAAGATGAACCGACGCTTCGACCGCATCAACACCGCCTACCGCAACAACATCATGAGGGTGAACATCAGGCAGCAGCTGGCACACCCCATGTCAGAGTTCCTCGGCACGGTGATGATTGTCATCGTGCTGTGGTTCGGAGGCGTGCTTGTGCTGCAGGGACATACGCTCAGCGGACCGACGTTCATATATTATATGGTGATTCTCTACAGCATCCTGCAGCCGCTGAAAGACTTCTCGCGTGCCGGCTACAACATCCCGAAGGGTCTCGCATCGATGGACCGCATCGACAAGATTCTGCTCGCCGAATCGGCCATCACCGAACGCCCCGCCTCTGAGCGCAGGCAGAAGACATCGTTCGAGCATGAGATAGAGCTGCGCGACGTAGGCTTCAGATACGACGAGAAATGGGTGCTGCGGCACATCAACCTCACCATACGCAAGGGACAGACCGTGGCGCTTGTCGGACAGTCGGGCTCGGGGAAATCGACGCTGCTCGACCTCATTCCCAGATACTACGACGTGCAGGAGGGCGAGGTGCTCATCGACGGCATAAACGTCAGGGACCTCGGCATACACGACCTGCGGCAGCTCATCGGAAACGTCAACCAGGAGGCTATTCTCTTCAACGACACCTTCCGCAACAACATCTCGTTCGGCGTTGACGACGCCACGCAGGACGCCATCGAGGAGGCGGCGCGCATCGCCAACGCCCACGACTTCATCATGCAGAGCGAGCAGGGCTACGACACCAACATCGGCGACCGCGGCGGCAGGCTCTCCGGCGGACAGCGGCAGAGAATCTCCATCGCGCGCGCCATCTTGAAAAACCCGCCCATCCTCATCCTCGACGAGGCGACGTCAGCCCTCGACACCGAATCGGAACGCCTGGTGCAGGACGCCCTCGAGCGTCTGATGAAGACACGCACCACCGTGGCGGTGGCTCACCGTCTGTCAACGATAAAGCACGCCGACATGATTTGCGTCATACACGACGGCGCGATTGTAGAGCGCGGCACACACGCCGAGCTCCTCGCCCTTGACGGCTACTACCGCAAGCTGAACGACATGCAGAAGCTCTGAGCCGCCCCCGCGCCTGCGCCGCCGCCCCGTCCTTCCCCCCCCCCTCCCGTATTCTTCGACCAGGTCGAAGAACACCAAACCCCACACACCCCAGCCGCGCCCACCCTGCGCCCCCGTATTCTTCGACCAGGTCGAAGAACACCAAACCCCAAACCCGCCACCCATCCCCCACCACATGACCCGTCTCATATCCATCATCCTCCACCTCCTTCTCGCCTACGCCGTGCTGATGGCGGCACGCGTGGTGTATGTCATGGAGAACTGGAGCGCCTTCAGCACCCTCTTCGCCGACAACAGCCCCGCCACCCTGCTGCGCGGCTCCCTCCTCTTCGACACCTCCCTCGTCATGTACTCCGGGAGTGTCGTCGTCGTCGCACTCATCTTCCTCCCAGCGCGACGCATCGGCGTGGCGACATGGCTCTTCACCGCCGTCAACGCCGTCTGCCTCGCCATGAACCTCGCCGACGCCGTCTATTTCAAATACACCGGCCACCGCACCACGATGTCCGTCTTCAGCGAGTTCTCCAACGAGGGGAACCTTGCGAAGGTGCTGCTCGCCGAGACCCTCGCCCACTGGTATCTCTTCTGCGTCGCCGCCCTCCTCACCGCCGCCATGTTCTACGCCTCGCGCAGCATCACGCGGCGCTTCTCTCCCCGCCCCGGCGAGAAGCTGTGGCGGCAGTCGCTCCTCCTCCTCCTCTACATCCCGCTCTGCGTTACCGGCATCCGCGGCGGCATAGGCCGTGCCGTCCGCCCCGTCACCATCAGCAACGCCAACCAGTATGTGGCACATCCCGCCGAGGCTGCCGTAGTCCTCAACACCCCGTTCTCCATGCTGCGCACCATCGGCAAGAACGTCTTCCGCGACCCCGCCTATTTCACCGCTGCCCGCCTCGACAAGATCTACAGCCCCGTCCACCGCGCGCCGTCAGACAGCCTTGCCACACCCCGCCGCAAGAACATCGTGGTGATTATCGTAGAGAGCTTCGGCAGAGAATACATCGGAGCCTTCAACCGCCACCTCGAAGGCGGGGCGTACAAGGGCTACACACCCTTCGTCGATTCACTCTGCAGCGTCTCCCTCACCTTCGACTACAGCTACGCCAACGGCAGAAAGTCCATCGACGGCATGCCAGGCATCCTCTCCGGCATCCCGCATTTCGTAGAGCCCTTCTTCCTCACACCAGCCTCGATGAACGATGTCGGCGGCATGGCGGCGTCACTCGCCACAGAAGGCTACACCACAGCATTCTTCCACGGAGCGGCAAACGGGAGCATGGGCTTCGAGGCTTTCGCAAAAGCCACCGGCTTCCAGGCATATTACGGGCGGACAGAGTTTGAGGCAGACCCGCGATACGGCGGCGCGGAAGCCTTCGACGGCACCTGGGCGATATGGGACGAGCCCTTCCTGCAGTTCTATGCAGAGAAGATGACAGAGATGCGCCAGCCTTTCATCACCACCGTCTTCACCGCATCGAGCCACCACCCCTACAGGGTGCCGGAAGAATATGCGCAACGCATCGCCGACCGTCCCATACCACAGCGCCGGGGCGTAGTGCGGACGGAGAACCCCATACACAAATGCATCGAATACACCGACATGGCGCTGCGCCGCTTCTTCGAGACGGCACGCCGCCAGCCGTGGTACATGAATACCCTCTTCGTCATCACCTCTGACCATACTAACATCTTCGACCACGACGAGTATGCTACCGACCTCGGGCTTTTCGCCGCGCCAATCCTGTTCTTCGACCCCTCGGGCGAGATGCCGCGCGGCAGAAGTCGCGCCATAGCCCAGCACACCGACATCATGCCAACCATCCTCTCGTACCTCGGATGCCGGAAACCGTATGTGGCATGGGGCATCGACCTGCTGAACACACCGCCCGAAGAGACTTGGGCTGTCAGCTACAACGCCGGCATATACCAGCTCGTATGCCGCGACATCCTCATACAGCACGACGGCACAACGCTGAAAGCCGTCTATCTCTTCCGCACCGACCCGCTACTACGCCACAACCTCGTAGCCACGATGAAGGACAAGCCCCAGGTGAAGGCGGCGGAGACAAAGCTGAAAGCCATCATACAGACATATATGCAACGCATGAACGACAACCGCCTCGTGGTGAGAGAATGACACCCGGACGCAGTGAAGGCGGGAAAACATGACAGCAATGTTTTCCCGCCTTCGCAAGCCACTGAAAAATAACACCTGCCGTTTCTTGGTGTTCTCGTATAATTTTTATAACTTTGCCGGTGAAAGAACAAACATCAGAGAGCCGTATGAGAAAATTCCGCTATCCTGTAGATACCGACCAGTTTGCCGAGATTCGGCAGAAAGGTCTGGTGTATGTTGACAAGACCGATATGGTTTACGACCTTGTCAACAGATACAAGTATGTCTTCCTCTCTCGTCCCCGCCGCTTCGGAAAGTCGTTGCTGTGCAACACGTTCAAGGCCTACTTCGAGGGCAGGAAAGAACTGTTCGAGGGACTGAAGATAATGGAGTTGGAGACAGAGTGGAAGAAGCACCCCGTGCTGCATTTCACGATGAGCGGGCTGAAGAACCTGAAGGTGAGCGAGGCGAAGACAAAGCTGGAGTCCATGATTCGCGGATATGAAAGCATTTACGGGCGTGACACACTTTCTGTAACCCCCGGCGACCGTTTCCGCGACCTCATTCACAATTCAAACAGGCAGACCGGCGAGCAGGTGGTTGTCATACTCGACGAATACGACGCCCCCGTCATGCGCCTGCTCTACGACACTGAGCAGCTCGAGGCCATGCGCATGATGCTGCGAGAGTTCTACCAGGTGCTGAAAGACGAAGGAGCGTATCTGAAGTTCGTCTTCATCACGGGCGTGACGAAGTTCTCGCAGATGAGCATCTTCTCTGAGCTTAACAACTTGAAGCAGATCTCCATGTACGACGACTATTCCGGGCTGTGCGGCATCACGCAGGAGGAGCTCGACACCGTCCTCCGCCCATGTGTCGAAGACTTTGCCGAGAATACGGGAATGAGCGCCGCCGAGGCATACGCCCTGCTGAAAAAGAACTACGACGGCTATCACTTCTCGCGCAACAGCAAAGACGTCTATGCTCCGTTCAGCCTCCTCAACGCCCTTGACGGACACAACACGGACGGCTACTGGTTCGAATCCGGCACATCGACCTCGCTGATCGACCAGCTGCGCCATTTCCCCGCCTTCAACCCTCTTGACTATGATGG
>SFIS01000143.1 GCA_004555245.1 Bacteroidales bacterium | reverse complement strand
TATGGCTGTCATCATCCCGTGCAGGCTCCGACTCTCGGGAGCGAAGGTCCCGTGTCGCATGAGCAGCGGTGCCGTGGGGTTCGACCTTTGGGGTGCGAAGCTCACACGGCGGAATGGGGTCTATTGTTTTGACACCGGTGTGGAGATGGAGTTGCCCGTGGGGTTTGCCGGTTTGCTTGTGGCTCGCAGCTCTGTGGTGTGTTCCGGTCTGGAGATGATGGGCAGCGGTGTCCAGGTCATCGACCCTGATTATCGGGGCACGGTGAAGGTGTTGTTCCGCAAATCTGACAGCGTGCAGGCCAGAGGCGCCGCGTCGCTCCTGCGCAAGCCCACTGTGGCCTACTATGAGGGCCAGAGAGTGGCGCAGCTCATCATCGTGCCGACCATCATGGCTCCGGCGCTCGTGGTCGCTGACATCAACAAGGGTCTCAGCATCGACGTTGAGTTCGCCGTGGTCGAGGAATTGTCGCACACCTACAGGGAAACGAAGGGCTTCGGGTCCACGGGAGGCGACTGATGCTGACACTGTCGGAATATCGCATCCTGAAGGCCGTGGCTGACCTGCCGAGGGGTCAGGCGTTCGGCTATGTGCTGGGTCTCAGGGCCTTCGCGTCATTACCGCCCAGGAAACCTTCAGCGCGGTATCGTCAGGGTATTGCCATGCGGGCCTGCGCGATGGCCAACAAGCTGTGTGGCAAGGGGTTCCTCATACGCATCGGACTGCCCAGACATCGTGGCAATGTGCGTGGGTATTACCTTTTGACACAGGATGGAGAAGCTGTGCTGGCTGCATGGCTCAAGGAGGACAACTGATATGCGTGTTCGGCTGATGAAAGAGTTTGGGTACGAAGAGGCCCTGTTCGGTATTGGGCTCTCGTATGGGAAGGTGTCCGGGTATGCGACGCCTGAAGAGGCCCAGCAGCATGATGCATGGTCCAGGCTGTGCGAACTTGCGCAGACGCTTGCGTTGTACGGCGCCGGTGGACACGACAAGTTCCTGCGGCAGATTGGTGTCATCCTCGACATCACGGCGCCGTTGTACTGGTGGAAGCAGATGGATACCTATAAGGTGTCCACTGTGGCGCAGTCTGAGTCCACGATGCACACGCTGCTGAAGAACCCTATCACGAAGGACTGCTTCGAGTTTAGGTATGTTCCTGATTTCTACATCAACTTCCTGGAAGACTTGCGGAAGCACAAGGATTTCATCAGGCTCAATGCCTGTCTCCCGCAGAGCTGGTTGCAGCGTCGCATCTGGACGGGGAACTATGCGGTCCTGAAGAACATCATCTTGCAGCGTGAGAACCACAAGCTCCCTGAGTGGAAATTTTTCTTCGACGCGCTTTTACCTGCCCTGGGGCATCCTGAACTGCTGCCTGTGAAACATCCTTTCAGCAGGGCCGACACTACGGCGAAAGCCTCTGCTGATGAAACACTTTCCGGGGAGGGTTAATCCGTGTCGCGTGCGTACTGTGTAGTGGCCTTTGCCATCGCTCTCGTTGTTTTCGGTGTCGTGACCGATGTGTTCGGTATGCTGTATACGCTGTCCACTATGCCGGGGTGGGTCCAGGCCGGGGCCGTTGTTCGCATCATCCTGATGCTGATATGGCTCATGGTCATAATCTCCGACCTCATGGAGAATAGGTAATGTCGGATGAAAAAGATTATGAACTTACCGCCACGCAGCAGAAAGCGTTCGCACAACTCAGACAGGCTTTCGTGGCCTGCAAGAAGGCAAAAGTGCTGCTGTTCAATTACTACGGCGCACTGTATGGCGTGAACGGGAAGAATTACTCCCACGTCCTTTTCCATGATTTCAGGAGTGACGAAGACTACGACGACTTGCTGGTGGACGACCTTGTCTTGCCTACCATCAACACATCCGATTTCGACCTGGTGAGTTTCGCCGACGAAGGCGATTTGTATTTGCGCAGGCGATAAGAGGTAATATAAATATGAAAATCTTCATTATCGTCCCGCTCGATTTCAAAATTTCTATGATGTCTACTGTCGGGCAGCAGTTTGAAAAGAAGGTCGGTCTGTTGTCCATTATTTTTGACAGTCTCGGGCATAGTGTGAACAGACTGTTCATCAACACGGATACGGCAAAACTTTGTACTGATAACCGTAAAAAGCAGTTGGAGCTTCTGGCAGAGATGCTCAACCGTATAACGGATGCCGATGAGGTTTTTCTCGTACATCGGTCTGATACGGACGCAACGCCTGTTTGGTGGCCTCCGATGCGGGACTTGCTGCGTGGCTACGGTAT
>SFIS01000142.1 GCA_004555245.1 Bacteroidales bacterium | reverse complement strand
GACGCTTCGCTCCGCACCATCATGACAAGCCCTTTTTCAGCGTGCGAGGAAGCACGCTGAAAACCGTAGGACGGGCACCATGCCGTTGCGACGCTTCGCACCGCACCATCATGACAAGCCCTTTTTCAGCGTGCGAGGAAGCACGCTGAAAACCGTAGGACGGGCGCCATGCCGCTGCGACGCTTCGCTCCGCACCGAAAACCAAGGCCTCAAGCCGCGGACACATCATCAGACACACGAAATATCAATCCAGATGACAACAAGACAAATTCTCACACTCTTTCTCGCGACATTCTTTAGTCTCGCCCTCACGGCGCAGGACGCAATGCCTACTGCCTCTGACGGCGTAACACAATCTGCCGACAACCGCCGGCAGACCACCGCCACAGGTCCCGTCACCGTCGTCATTGGCGGCATATACACCTACACCAACAACAGCGTCGCCTACACCGTCTCCACCTACACTGACGGAGGCGTGGAGAAGATGGATGTCGATGTCCCCGAGTTCACCCTCGACAAAACCGTCGTCGGCAACCTCACCCTCGGCGCATATACCGTCAAGGGACTGCTCTACGACAGCGGGCGGCAAGGCTTCTACCGCGACTACAGCAAGGACGGCATCACTTTCCATTTCAAGTGCGAAGGCAGCGTGATGAACATCGACGGCGACTATGAGTTCAACAGCGAGAAGCCGAACAATATCCTCGTGCAGCTCGCCGACGGCAAGGTGACAACCATCGTCAACACCTTCCAGATGGGCGCCATGCCTTTCGGTATCGTCTCCACCTTCACAAACACCACGTCGGGCATACAAAACGTAACGTCTGCCGCAACAGCCGACACAAAAACGTACAACCTTCAGGGACAGCCCGTAGGCAAGGACGCCAAAGGTCTCGTCATACAACGGGGCAGGAAAATGCTGCGCAGATGATTCTGCCCGGCAGCCTCCACTCCAACCTGATGCCCGTACCGTAGCCGTGCCTCAGCCCACACGCATCCCGACAACCCCAACACACGTTATGCACACCATCCGCCACACCGTCATCCGCACCCTCATCCCCCTGCTTCTGCTCTCCGTCGTGTCATGCGAAGGCATCCTCGACGGCATCTACGACACCCCGCTTGCCGTCGTGCCGGCGAAGGGACAGCTAATTGTAGATGCACGGAGCTGGACCGACTGGTACTACATCGACCTCCCGCGGCTGCACCGTCTGGCAGAGGCAGGCGACACTACGGCACTCTACACTGCACAGACCGTTCACCAGCCCTGGCCCATACCGATGACGCTGACAGGTGAGAGCGACGGACGGTCGGGACAGTATCTCTACTGGTTTGACGTGTGGGGCGAAGGACTGAAGCGAAACGAGTTCCGCAGCTTCACGCCATGCGACGCACAACCCGAGCCGGAAGAATGGTCGTTCGCCATACACCGCGACAACGTGCGTACAAACGGAGGCGCAGCACTGCGGACGGAATATACCTCTATGGCTGACCTGCCGCCGACCAGCGAACCCTTCCATAACCTCACGTTTGAAGAAGACCAGTGGTCGGAGAACGATGTCTGGGACAGCCAGGAGCAGATGCTGCTATGCCTCGTCCCCTCTCAGGGCATAATGATCAACAGACTGCTGTCGTCATGGCTGCAGCTCTATATCCCGCCAATACCTCCCGCCTTCACGCACGACAGCCACGTCTTCATCATCCGTATGAAAGACGGGACATACGCCGCACTGCAACTCGCCAACTACATCTCGCCGGAAGGCGACAAATGCTGGCTGACGATAAACTACAGATACCCGTACTGAACAGTTGACGGGCATTCCTGTTGACGAGTTTGCGAGGTTCTCAAGTCAGGAATCAAAGAATAAAAAACAATCCTGAATTCCTGACAAAGACAAAACAAACAATTAGGGTGTACAGTTTGATGTACCCAAAATGGAATTGTTCCTGATTTACTCCGACTACTTGTTCGCAGAAAATATATTGACCAGCACGCGCTGTAAGCGCGACAAACGTAAAAGTTGTGTCAAGTGGCAACCAGCCTTTAGGCTGGTAAAAGTTGTTTTTGTTGTTGTCACCAGACAACATAGAGTTCAGAATCAGACCGTTGTTCCTGTTGTCTCTGTTGTCGTAAAAACCAAAGCGCGACAATTACAAACATGAACTTCAGAATTAAGATATTCAATTTTTGCTTTAATTTTGCAGAATGAAAGAAGAGTCTTAACAACTCTTAAAATATAGTACGTTCAATAAATGCTTAAAAATATAAAGAATA
>SFIS01000141.1 GCA_004555245.1 Bacteroidales bacterium | reverse complement strand
GCTGAGCAGTCGCGGTGCGAAGACAGAGGCAGCCACATATTTCAGGAAGGCAGCCGAGACATTCGCCGCGCGTAAGGATAAATATAACGAGAGCCGGGCGCAGATGGGGCTGTATGAGGCGCTGAAAGACATTGACCCCCATGAGGCGGGGCAGCATCTGCGCCGTTATGCCGCATTGAAGGATTCTATCTATCAGCATGAGATGGAGCAGACGGTCAGTCAATATAATGTGAGATACAAGACAGAGGAGCTGACGCGCAAGCAGGATCAGGAACGGTTGGAGAAGCGTGTCATACTTTTTGGAGCCATCGCCTTGATAGCCGTGCTGCTGATTATCGTGATGGTGGGCATATATATCTTCCGCCTACGCCATCGCAACCATAAGGCGTTGCAGAAGCTCTCTGCAATGCGCGAGACTTTCTTCACCAATATCACCCACGAGTTACGCACGCCGCTCACCGTCATTCTCGGACTGAGCCACGACCTGAAAGGCGGCGAGGCGGCGGTGAGAGACAAGGCGGAAGCCATAGAACGGCAGGGACGGGCATTGCTCGACCTCATCAACCAGCTGTTGGACATATCGAAGGTGAAATCGGCAGTGGGCAAGGCAGACTGGCGCAACGGCAACATCACTGCCCATCTGACAATGGTTGTGGAGAGTTACCGGAACTTTGCACAAAGCCATAATATCGAACTACGGTATGTGTCGAAAGGTGATGTGGTGATGGATTTCGTGCCGGACTATATGAACAAGGTGATGAACAACCTGCTGTCCAACGCCTTCAAGTTCACTCCCGAAAAGGGGAAAGTGAGCGTTGCGGCATGGCAGGAGGGCGACCGTCTGCACATTGACGTCAGCGACACGGGTAAGGGTATAGAGAAAGAGACACTCTGTCATGTGTTTGAGCCGTTCTATCAGGCAGAGAATGATTCACGCCACATGGGCACGGGTGTGGGACTGGCTCTCGTGAAGCAGATAATGGATGCCATAGGCGGCAGCGTCACGGTGGAGAGCGAGGTGGGCAAGGGCACTGCCTTCCATCTTGACATACCCATCCGCAACAGCATAAAGATAGCGGTCGGAGAAATGGAGAACACCTCAGACACGGCGTTGCTAACCGACAGAGAACCTGTGCTTGCCGACAGCGACAAGGGTGAGGATCAGTGTCGCCTGCTCATCATAGAGGACAATCGCGACATCGCGGCATATATCGGAGCACAGTTTGCCAGTCAATATGCCATCAGCTATGCCACCAACGGTGACGAGGGCTTGGACAAGGCACAGCAGTTGGTGCCCGACCTCATCATTACCGACCTGATGATGCCTGGCATGGACGGACTGGAGGTATGCCGGCAGGTGCGTGGAAATGAAATCATCAACCATATCCCCATCATCATCGTCACAGCGAAGATTACGGAAGATGAGCGCATCCGCGGACTGGAAGCGGGGGCAGATGCGTATCTTACGAAGCCTTTCAATACAGAAGAGCTGCAGATGCGTGTAGAGAAATTGCTCGAAGGACGTCGGCTTCTGCAAATGAAATATGCACAGAATGCCATAGAGCGTAAGGATGACGAGAAACAGGATGCCTCACAATCTGACAGCGCCGACATGCGCTTCCTCACCAAAGTATCGGATGTCGTCTATATGCAGCTCAGCCGGAACCGGAGTGTCGATGTGGCGATGCTCGCCTCAAACCTCTGCATGAGCAGCCGCCAGCTACATCGTAAGATGGTGACGCTGACGGGGCTGACGCCGATAGCGTATATCCAGCGCATAAAGATAAAGAAGGCGAAGACACTGCTCGACACGAACCCGCAGATGAACTTCAATGAAATAGCAGACCTGTCGGGCTTTGGCGACTACAGCAATTTCGTGCGTGCGTTCAAGAACGTGTGCGGCGTGACGCCGACAGAGTACAGACGGCGGGATAACCTGTAGGGAGAATCGGAGAAGAAGCAAGAAGATTGGAGAGGAGGCAATTAGGGTGTACAGTTTGATGTGCAAAAATTGAATATCCTAATTCTGAAGTTCATGTCGATAATTGTCGCGCTTTGGTTTTTACGACAACACATCCTCGTACTTTTTTAAACGACAACACAGACAACAATGACAACGGGAAGAACGGGCGCAACTGGGGATGTCACGTAGTGACATACAACACAGACAACTGAGATTACTTCTGCAACAGAAAAGTTGTCTCTGTTGTTATTGTTGTTATTACATCTCTGTTGTCTACCAAAACCCGCAAGCAAAAAACTCGTCAAAAAATCTCAAGTGGCAACCAG
>SFIS01000008.1 GCA_004555245.1 Bacteroidales bacterium | reverse complement strand
AGCCTTTAGGCTGGTAAAAGTTGTTTTTGTTGTTGTCAACAGACAACATAGAGTTCACAATCAGACCGTTGTTCCTGTTGTCTCTGTTGTCGTAAAAACTAAAGCGCAAAAGCGTTAAATATCCTGCTGTTATCTACGCTTTTGCGCTTACAGCGCGACCATCACCTACATGAAGTAACCCAGGGTGTCGCTACGCTTTACCCTGGGCTATGCGCAGGTTGCCCCTTCGGGGCGTTATTACTGATTTTTGCACATCAAACTGTACACCATAGTTAAAAAGAAAGTGTGTTGAGATTATCGGTTGCCGATTCTCAACACACTTTTTTTTTATTTCTTCTCGATAATGTTCAGCATCTTGAATGTGGCGTTTATAGCCGCCTGCGTCTGGTCGGCATCCAATGATCGTGTGCGGAAGATGTTTGAGCCTTGCTGCCATGTGATGACAGTCTGTACGAGAGCGTCGGTGCGTCCTCCGGGAGGGATGGTGACAGCATAGTTGAGAAGGTGTGGCAATGTCCTGCCAAGTTTCTCTAAATAAATCTGTCTGAGAGCCTTGACAAACGCATCATACTGTCCGTCGCCGGTAGCGTCGCCGGTGTATTCTTTTCCGTTGACGGAAATCTTTATTGAAGCGATAGGTTTTATGCCGTATGCGAGGCTGACCATATACCCGAGCAGTTTCACACTCTCTTCGCTGTCAGGAGCAGAATGTTTCAGGACATCGGACACGATGAAAGGCAGGTCTTCTTGTGTGACACGTTCCTTCCTGTCTCCGAGTTCCGTGATACGCTGTGTGATTTTCTTCACCTGCTCGGGAGTAAGTTCCAGACCGAGTTCCTGAAGGTTCATCTCGATGTTAGCCTTTCCCGAGCTTTTTCCGAGAGCATACTCCCGTTTTCTTCCGAAGCGTTCAGGCGCGAGGGCGTTGCAGTAGAGGTTGTCCTTGTTGTCGCCGTCGGCATGCACTCCAGCCACCTGCGTGAATACGTTTTCTCCGACGATGGGCTGGTTTGGCGCTACGGGAATGCCGCTGTATGATTCAACGACACGGCTCACCTCGTTCAGTCTGTTCTCGTTGATGTTCGTGATGGCGTTGAAATGGTCTGTCAGAATGACATGCACCGAGCTCAGCGGGGCGTTGCCGCATCGTTCTCCGAGGCCGTTGACGGTGACATGTAAGCCTGCCGCACCAGCGAGGACGGCAGAGAGAGAATTGGCTACGGCGAGGTCGTAGTCGTTGTGCGCATGGAAGTCAAAGTGTATGTCAGGGTATTTGTCAACCATCTTTAAAAAGAACTGAGAGACGGAGAGCGGGTCGAGCACACCGAGTGTGTCAGGCAGCATGAAACGTTTTATGCCACAGTCTTTCAGCCCTTCCATGAGTTGGAAGACATATTCGGGAGAGTTTTTCATGCCGTTCGACCAGTCTTCGAGATAAAGGTTGACCGTCATACCCTTGCTGTGCGCATAATCCACCTCACGTCTGATGTCGAAGATGTGCTCCGGAGCGGTCTTGCCGAGCTGTTGCATGCAATGCTTCAGCGAGCCTTTTGACAGCAGGTTTATCACTTTTCCTCCGCATCCGCTTATCCAATCGATAGACTTGCCGTTGTCAACGAAGCCGAGCACCTCTACCCTATCGAGCATTTCCGCCATCTGTGCATACCTGCAGATCATCTTCACAGCCTCGCGTTCGCCTTCCGAGACGCGTGCCGATGCCACTTCAATTCTATCTACATTGACATCGCGCAAAAGCATTCGTGCCAACATGAGTTTCTCATGCGGCACAAAAGACACTCCGCTGGTCTGTTCGCCATCGCGGAGCGTAGAGTCCATTATTTCTATTCTCTTATTTTTCACAAGCCGTTGGGTTTACATCATCACTGTGCAAGATACATTGCATTCCTATTTCTCGTAAGCCTCAATCTTGTCTTTATTTGCGAGGAGGAAGTCGATGTCGTCGTATGCGTTCTCAAGACAGTATTTCTTGTATGAGTTGATGTCGAAATGCTCAGAGTGTCCTGTCGTAAGATTTGTCACAGTCTGTGCAGGAACATCAACACGCACTTTTGCCTGCGGGTCTGCCTCAATGGTGTCGAAGAGTTCTTGCTGGAACTCGCGCGAGACAACGACGGGCAAGACGAAGCAGTTGAGCAGATTGTTGCGGTGTATATCTGCAAACGACGAGCTGATTACTACTCTCACCCCGTAGCCTGCAATCGCCCATGCCGCATGTTCGCGGCTTGAGCCTGAGCCCCAGTTCTGTCCTCCGACGATTATTTCGTGTACTCCTTCGCGTGGTGCTTCAGAGAACTCGGGACGGTTCATCACGAAATCGGGCACGGGATTACCTTCTGCGTCATACCGCAGGTCGTGCATGAAGGCATCACCGAAGAACTTCGGGTCGCGTGTTGTGCTGGCGAGATAACGTGCCGGAATGATGAGGTCGGTGTTGCAGTTGTCGATTGCCACCGGTATGCAAGTAGATTCTATTATGTTGAATTTCTGTTTTGCCATAATAATTGTGTTTTGTTTAGCATGTCACGTGCATGCTTTCAGTTGACGAGTTGAGAAGTTGACGAATTGACGGTATTGACAGCAGAAATCTTGTTGTCCCTGTTGTATGCCATTTCGTGACATTTCCCGTTGCGCCCGTTCTTCCCGTTGTAAATGTTGTCTCTGTTGTCGTAAAAGACAAAACATAGTGACGGGTTGAGTGGTTGACATATTTCAGAGAGGAAGTCGGGAATCAGAGCTTTCGCGGGTCAGTTATGACACCGGTAATTGCAGAAGCCGCAACGACGAGCGGTGAGGCGAGTACGGTGCGTGCGCCGGGTCCCTGTCTTCCGATGAAGTTACGGTTGCTTGTAGAGATGGAGAGCTTTCCTGCGGGCACCTTGTCAGGATTCATGGCGAGACATGACGAGCACGACGGGAGACGCAGTTCAAAGCCAGCCTCTTCAAGAATCTTGTCAATACCTTCGTCGATTATCTGTTGGCGCACGAGCCATGAGCCCGGCACGAGCCATGCCACGACATTGTCAGCTTTCTTCTTACCCTTCACGATGCTTGCGAACGCACGGAAGTCTTCTATTCTGCCGTTGGTGCACGCACCGAGGAAGCAATAGTCAACGGGTGTGCCTTCAAGTTTCTGTCCGGGCTGGAACTGCATATAGTCGAGCATACCGAGGAACTGTGTCCTGTCAGCCTCAGCGATGGAATCGAGCGTCGGGATTGCCTCGTCGATGGCGATGCCTGCTCCGGGGTTCGTGCCGTATGTTATGCGCGGGGTGATGTCCTCTGCACGGTAGGTCACCTCTTTGTCGAAGACGGCGTCATCATCTGAATAGAGCGTCTTCCATTTAGCGAGAGCCTTCTCCCACTCTTCACCTTTCGGTGCGTATTCTCTACCTTTGATACATTCGAATGTCGTCTCGTCTGGAGCTATAAGTCCGGCACGTGAACCCATCTCGATAGAGAGGTTCGAGAGCGTGAGGCGTCCTTCCATCGACATATTGCGTATGGCAGAGCCTGCATATTCGACAGCATACCCAGTAGCACCCGATGTTGTCATCTGAGCCATGATATATAGCGCGACATCCTTTGCTGTCGTCATAGGCGGCAGTGTGCCTTCGACATTGATGCGCATGGTCTTGGGTTTGGACTGCAGGATACACTGTGAGGCAAGCACCTGTGCCACCTCTGATGTGCCGATACCCATTGCGATGGCACCTACTGCACCGTGAGTGGATGTATGCGAATCGCCGCAAACTATTGTCATGCCTGGCAGGGAGAGGGCTTTCTCCGGTCCTACAACATGTATGATGCCGTTGTCTTTCGTGCCCATAGCGAAATGCCTGATACCGAACTCTGCACAGTTGGCGGCAAGTGTCTCTACCTGCTTGCGTCCTACCGGGTCGTCTATATGGTCCTGCTGGTCGGAAGGGGTGTTATGGTCGGGCATAGCGACGATATGGTCAGGACGGAACACCTTGATCTGCTTGTCGCGCAGGGCATCGAAGGCCTGAGGTGATGTCACCTCGTGTGCATAGAGGCGGTCGATATATAATTGTGTAGGGCCGTCTTCCACATTCTGCACGACATGTGCGTCCCATATCTTATCGAATAATGTTTTTCCCATGTGATTTATTATTTTATTTAAGTTGACGAGTTGAAAAGTAAGGATACACCCGCCAGGGCTGTTACTATCTGTTCTTGAATTTGTTTATACAGTCGATGTATGCCTCAACCGATGCTTTCACGACATCTGTGTCAGCTCCGAAGCCGTAATAGAGGTGGTTGTCGTATTCCACCTGCATGTGTACTTTTCCGACATCGTCAGAGCCCTTTGAGATTGCCTGTATGGTGAACTCCTTGAGTGTCATCTCCTTAAGAATAATCTTCTTCAGCGCGCGTATGGCGGCATCGACAGGACCGTTGCCTGTAGAGCACGATTCAAACTTCTGTCCAGAGATGTCGAGTCCGAGCGACGCTACACACTTCGAGTGGTTGTCCATGCCAGTCGTCACCTGCAGGAAATCGAGTTTGATGGCATGTGCGTCGGCGCGGTCAGCACCAGCAAGCACGAGGATGTCGTCGTCGTTGACCTCCTTTTTCTTATCGGCAAGCTTGAGAAACTCCTGATATATCTTGTCGAGTTTATCTCCGCTCACCTCCACTCCGTTCACACTGAGGCGGTGTTTCAGCGCGGCACGTCCGGAGCGTGCTGTCAGAACGATGGCGTTGTCGTCAATGCCAACCTCCTTCGGGTCCATAATCTCGTATGTTGAGGCATTCTTCAGCACGCCGTCCTGGTGTATGCCGGAAGAGTGTGCGAAGGCGTTCTTTCCGACAATCGCCTTGTTTGGCTGGACCGGCATGTTCATGAGCGAGCTGACCATACGGCTTGTAGGATAGATCTTCGTGGTGTTGATGTTTGTCTCTATTCCGAGGTCGGGATGTGTCTTGAAGATCATCGCCACCTCTTCGAGCGAGGTATTTCCGGCACGTTCTCCGATGCCGTTGATGGTCACCTCCACCTGACGCGCGCCTCCGAGCACACCCGCCACGGTGTTAGCCGTAGCCATGCCTAGGTCGTTGTGGCAGTGTGTGGAGAGAATGGCTTTTCCAGCTGCGAAGGCATCGACATGCTCATAGAGATACTTTATCTTCTCGTGATACTCGTTAGGAATGCGGAAGCCTGTGGTGTCGGGGATGTTGCAGACAGTGGCTCCGGCCTTTGTCACGGCATCGATGACACGTGCGAGATACTCGTTGTCGGTGCGTCCCGCATCCTCTGCGTAGAACTCTACGTCTTCGACATAGCGTTTCGCATATTTCACAGCAGCCACCGCCCTTTCGATAATTTCCTCGGGAGTGGAGTTGAACTTATATCTTATGTGGCTTTCCGATGTACCAATGCCTGTATGTATGCGCTTGTGCTTGGCATATTGCAGTGCCTCTGCAGCAACGTCAATATCTTTCTGCACGGCGCGTGTCAGTGCGCATATCGTGGGCCATGTCACAGCTTTGCTGATCTCGATGACACTATTGAAGTCGCCCGGGCTGGAGACAGGGAATCCGGCTTCGATGACATCCACGCCGAGCGTCTCGAGCTGCTTGGCAACCTGAATCTTCTCTATGGTGTTCAGCTGGCATCCCGGCACTTGCTCGCCGTCGCGCAGCGTAGTGTCAAAAATATACAATCTATCACTCATGTTATATAAGAAAAAGTATTAATTTTCTATCTTTTTACCTTTCAGGCTGCAAAATTACAATTAATTTTTGGAATAAACAAGCAAATTGTAATTATTTTTATATTTTGTGTAATAATTTCGCCTGAAGGCTTGTTCTGTCAATACGGCATATCATCCAGTCCGGGTGCCGGCGGTTCTATGCTTCCGAACGGGTCGTCGGTGTAATCGCTCAATGAAGACTGGCGTATCTCGCCTCCTCCGTCGTCTCCTGCAACAGGGCCTGCAGAGCGTTCGTTCTTGTTGGCGAAGCGTGTAAACTCTCCCCGGAAAGAGAGCAGCACATCTTTCGTTGCGCCCTTACGGTGCTTGGCAATGATGATCTGCGCCATGCCTCTGAGGTCCTGTCCGTTGTCTTCGTAGATATGATAGTATTCCGGGCGGTGCACGAACTGCACCATATCCGCATCCTGCTCTATGGCTCCCGATTCGCGCAGGTCAGAGAGTTGCGGGCGTTTTGAATCAATGCCTTTCGTCTCGCCGTCGCCACGGCTTTCCACCGAGCGGTTGAGCTGCGAGAGGGCGAGGATTGGAATATCGAGCTCTTTCGCCAGACCTTTTAGCGAGCGGGAGATGGTAGAGACCTCTTCCTGTCGTGAGTTGAAGCGCATTCCGTTGGCGTTCATAAGCTGCAGATAGTCGATCATGATGATTTTCACGCCTTTCTCCTTCACGAGGCGGCGGGCTTTGGTGCGCAGCTCGAAGACAGACAGTCCCGGCGTGTCGTCGATATAGAGCGGAGCGCCGTCCATCTTGCGGATGTTATTGTCGAGGCGCGCCCATTCTTCGTCCGTCAGCTGACCGTTGAGAATCTTGTTGCCCGGTATCTCACATACGTTTGATATGAGACGGTTGACAAGCTGCACATTGCTCATCTCAAGAGAGAAGAATGCGATGGGAATGCGATAATCTACAGCGATGTTCTTCGCAACAGAGAGAGCGTAGGATGTCTTTCCCATGGCAGGGCGTCCGGCAATGATGACAAGGTCTGACGGCTGCCATCCTGACGTGACGGCATCGAGATCGTCAAGTCCGGACGGTATGCCAGTCAAGCCTCCCGACTGTGCCGCCGCCTTCTGCAGAATCTCGTAGGCCTTCTTCACCACAGGGTCAATCTGGGTGTAGTCCTGCTTCATGTTCTTCTGCGAGAGCTCGAAGAGTGCGCCCTCAGCTTCCTGAATCAGTTCGTCGGTATCAACAGTCTCGTCGAATGCTTTCGTCTCGATGTTGCTGGCGTAGGTTATCAGCTGTCGCGCCATCGACTTCTGTGCGAGAATGCGGCTGTGGTATTCCACATTGGCAGACGAGGAGACCATCGACGACAGTTCGACGAGATAGGGCATTCCTCCCGCCTTCTCCAGTTCGCCCATCTTGCGCAGTTCCTGGCTGACGGTGAGTATGTCGGCAGGACGCTCGCTCATGTTCAGGCTTCTGATAGCTTCGAAGATTTTCTCATGACGCGGGTCGTAGAAAGTCTCGGGGTGCAGCGTCTCGCTGACGAGGCCGAAAGCCTCAGTGTCGATGAGCAGGGCTCCGAGAACGACCTGCTCTATCTCGGTGGCCTGAGGCGGGAGATGGCCGTAGGCGGTGTCGATGGGTGCAGGTTTGGCGCTGCGGCGGTTGGTGGGATTTGATGGTCTCATGTCTTTGCTGGGGTTGATATGGAATGATGTCGTGATTTATTATAATATATGTACGCCTACAAAAATATATTGTAGGCATCATGATTTGGCGGAGGCTAAACGGCTGCAAAGTTAAGCAAAATATTTCCAATTTCAAAAAATATTACACAATATTATTTGTTACATACGAAAATAATAAGTAACTTTGCGTATGAAATCTGCAGGCTGCATCCCCAAGCCCCGGCATATATGTAGCTGTGCATAATAATATTACAGAACTATGATTACTTTTCCATGTTGCAAAATCAATCTCGGACTGAATGTCGTGAACCGTCGCAGCGACGGATACCATGACATCGAGACAGTGTTCTATCCCGTGCCATTGTGCGACGCGCTTGAGGTGAAGCTGATGGACAAGGACTTTCCCTCTGACGTTGACTGCGACCTGCTTGTGAAGAAAAACGTTGACGGCCGGCTTGTCCGCTGCGACATGTGTGCCGAGCAGGAGAATCTCGTCGTCCGCGCATACAACATCATACGCAACGACTTCGACATCCCGCGTGTCCATGCCCATCTGATAAAGAACATCCCGTCAGAAGCGGGACTGGGCGGAGGGTCGAGCGATGCGGCAGCAATGATACGCCTGCTCGACGAGAGGTTCCGCCTGAACATGGGCATACCGGAGATGGAGCGGTATGCCGCCAAGCTCGGGGCTGACTGCCCGTTCTTCATCACCTCCGAACCGGCGTTCGCCACAGGGATAGGAGAAAAGCTGCGACCCGTGGACAGACGCATGAACCCCATGCAGGGCTACTGGATCGTCCTGGTGAAACCGGACGTGGCGGTATCTACGGCGGCGGCATACAAAGCCATAACGCCGGGGAAGCCGGAGGAGTGTTGTGCCGACGTGGTGAAACTGCCTGTAAAGGAATGGCGCGGCAGACTGACGAACGATTTCGAGAAGCCCGTGTTCAAGACCTTCCCGGAACTGAGGGGGATAAAGGAGAAGCTCTACGAATGTGGCGCAGAGTTCGCACTGATGTCTGGCAGCGGTTCGACAATCTATGGCATATTCAAAGACAACCCGCTGGACATCAAGGATATATTCAACACACATAAAGTATTCGTCATAAGACTATAACACCTTCAGAAAGAAAAGAAAATGGGCGACAACAAAGACGAACTCTTTCCGCTGACCGACGACAAAGGGTATATCAAAGGACATATCACACGAAAGGAGGCACACGGCGGCGGCGGACACATCCACCCCGTGGTGCATCTCCATGTCTTCAACACAAAGGGCGAACTGTATCTGCAGCAACGCCCGGAATGGAAAGACATACAGCCGGGCAAATGGGACACCGCCGTAGGAGGACATATAGACTACGACGAGTGTTACGGCGACGACGGCACACTGCTGCCGTCACTCTTCGCACCGTCTGACGACAACAGGGAAGACCCTGCAGAGAACTGCCCGATAAAGAAAGCACTCAGGAGAGAAGTGAGGGAAGAACTGGGCATACTCGATTTCAAACCCGTCTTCCTTGGATTCTATCTCTTCAAAAGCGGGAGAGAACGCGAACTGGTGTTCGTCTTCCACACCGTATATGACGGAGTGGTGAAACCCAACGAAGACGAACTGAGCGGCGGGAGATTCTGGACAGCAGAAGAACTGACGGAGAATATGGGGAAAGGCGTCTTCACACCCAATTTCGAGAACGAATACAAGAACTGGATTGAACATAGAAAGACAACAAAGAGATGATTTTTCCAGACAAAACTGACGAGGAACTGTATTCTGGCGGAGGCGTCTATCTCCTGACGTTTTTTGTAAAGGGAGGAGAGAGACGGCTCTGCCAGCTGAGAAAAGACCGTCTGGACAACGGGGATGTGGAAGCCGTTGCAGAAGAAACGGAACTCGGCAAAGAGGTAGCCGGAATCCTCGACAGTCTGAAAGAGAGGTATGGCAGAATGTTCATAGTGTCAAAACAGGTCATGCCAGACCATTTACATGCCGTCGTATGGTGCTTGGACGGCTTCAGCCACAACATCAAGGACATAGCGAACGACTTTTCAAGAGCCTGCGGCATGAGGGCAGAAGAAATGGATGCCGCCATACATACTGAAGAAGAACACGCAGAAAAGACACACCTATCACTGAGCGGCAACACGCATGACACCTGCCACGGCATGGCACGCGAAGCCGATACGCAACAAGCAGGATACGGAAGCGGCAGCCTGTTTGGGAAACCGCAGGTCAGGGTGCTGTCATATGCAGGACAGCTGAAAGACACAAAGAAATATCTTCAGACCAACCCGAAGAATGAGATACAGAGGATGGCAGACCCGTACATGTACGTCACCGTCCGTAAGATTACGTTCAACGGACTGTCTTTCCACGCCATGGGCAAGGCACGCATCCTCGACTACCCCGACCGTTACGTCGTAGCCCTGTCAAGAAAACTGTCTGACGGGCAGATTGCCGAAGAGGCAAAGAAAGTGACAAGGATAGCGCAGACCGGCACCGTCATCTACATAGCGCCGATAAACAAAGGCGAGAGGACGGTTGCGAGAGAGGTGAGAGAGCAAAGGCTGAGGATGGTGGTGATGATGCACGACGGATTCCCACGAAGAGGCAGCGACAAGGAGAGGCACTTCCTGCCCGGCGGCGTTTATCACAGAGCATGCGCTGAAGGGCGGCTGTTGGTAGTTGCACCATGTCCGGAGAATTACGAAGACGAGCGGGTGGTGAGGAAAACCGACGAGGAACTGAGAAGGAAAAGCGAACTGAAAGGCTTTGAATACAGTCCTCTGCCACACTCGTCGGCAAGATGGCGGTTCGTGGCGGGAAACATGATGCTCGAACTGATAAACGGAGAGGAAATAGCAGAGGCTGAAGAATAGACCGACAGGCATAATGCCAGAGAACCATTCTCTTGAAGTCAGCTTTTTGATAATATGCGAAACATGAAGAATATAATCCCGCAGGGGTTGATACCTTGCGGGATTTTTTTATATACATAAGTAGGGTGTACAGTTTGAAGCAAAAATTGAATATCCTAATTCTGAATTTCATGTTTGTAATTGTCGCGCTGAAAGCGCAAAAGCGCATAGCCCAGGGTAGAGCGTAGCGACACCCTGGGTTATTTCATGTAGGTGATGGTCGCGCTGAACCAAAGGTCGCCGGCTGAAAGGAAAGGCAAAGCGCAAAAGCATAGATAACAGCAGGATATTTAACGCTTTTGCGCTTTGGTTTTTACGACAACAGAGACAACAGGAACAACGGTCTGATTGTGAACTCTATGTTGTCAGTTGACAACAACAAAAACAACTTTTACCAGCCTAAAGGCTGGTTGCCACTTGACACAACTTTTACGTTTGTCGCGCTGAAGGCGCAAGCGTAGATAACAGCAGGATATTTAACGCTTTTGCGCTTACAGCGCGAATGGACAATGCCCAATTACACCCAGGGTGCCGCTGCGCTCTACCCTGGGCTACGCGCAGGTTGCCCCTTCGGGGCGTTATTACTGATTTTTGCACATCAAACTGTACACCCTAAGAATTTACACAAACCGGATTTCGCGAATGCGCTACAATCATATCATTTGACACGATGACTAACACTTTCTTGCACGCCAGCAACCACACGAGAATTGTGTTATGAGACAAGGAAAATAAGATTTGATGCTCCATTTTATGACTTTCGCGATGCCTCTCTGAGTGTTTGGCAGTGCAAGATAGTCTAAGTGGGGATGCAAGATTGTCTAAGTGAGGATGCAAGATAGTCTAAGTGAGACTGCAAGATTGACTGTCTGACAAGGCTTTTTGCACGTTTTTCAATACTACCGAGAAAAGAGAAGATGCAGAATATTTGCATATCACACTGAATGTCAACGTAATACAAAACAAACGAGAAAACCAGAAAAAACCGCCGTAAAACCTGCTCACGTAAAGCGAGAGAGATTTTACGGCGGTTTTTTCGTGTCAAGATAGTATAATACATTCCTTTTTTCGGACTGGGACTGATACTTTTTTAGCAAAACACGAGAAGTTACAGGATTGTAAGTTTTGTTAATTATATACAAATACCAAGCATTACACATTATTAAATAAAAAATAATTTATAACTTTGCACAGTTTTCTGCAAACTGAAACTAAAGGAGAAATAAGTAAGGTTAACATTAGGAATAAATGAGACAATTAAAAATCCAGAAAAGTATTACGAACCGTTCGAGCGAGGCACTTGACAAATACCTCGTTGAGATTGGTCGCGCACCGCTTATCTCGATAGATGAAGAGATAGAGTTGGCACAGAAGATTCGCAAGGGTGGCATAGAAGGCGAGCGTGCCAAAGAGAAGCTCGTGACAGCCAACCTCCGATTTGTAGTGTCTGTGGCAAAACAGTATCAGCATCAGGGTCTCACCCTTACCGACCTCATCGACGAGGGTAACATCGGGCTTATCAAAGCCGCACAGAAGTTTGACGAGACACGCGGCTTCAAGTTCATCTCATACGCCGTATGGTGGATCAGACAGTCTATCCTGCAGGCCATTGCAGAGCAGAGCCGCATTGTCCGCCTGCCTCTCAACCAGGTTGGCTCGCTTAACAAGATAAACCACGAGATCAACAAGTTTGAGCAGGAGAACCAGCGTCACCCCTCAGTGTCGGAACTGTCTGAAGTGACACAGATTGACGAGGAGAAGATAGGCCAGAGCCTCATGGCGGATGGTCACCACGTTTCTATAGACGCACCGTTCCAGGACGGCGAGGACAACTGTATGCTTGACGTGATGGCGTCAGGCGACGACTCGCGCACCGACCGTCAGGTTGACCACGAATCGATGGCGATGGAGCTGAACAATGTGCTGAGTAAAGTTCTGAAAGACCGTGAGATAACCATCATCCGCGAATGCTATGGTATAGGCTGCCACGAGAAGGGTCTGGAGGAGATTGGCGACCAGCTGGGACTGACAAGGGAGCGTGTCCGCCAGATACGCGAGAAGTCGATAGCCAAGCTGCGTGAGAGCGGCAACGCACGCATCCTGATGAAATATTTAGGATAAGACGGAGGCACACGGCGGACAACGCGCCGCACGATAACAGAGAACATAACACGGGTCGGGCGCAGCAGCACGATTCCCACAAAAAAAAGAACAGTCATGAAGAAAATTCTATTCACAGCATTGATGCTTGTCTGCGTGGCAATGTCAGCCGTAGCAGGAGCAAAGATAAAGTTTGACAAGTTTGAGCACGACTACGGCACTTTCTCTGCCAAGAACGGGCTTCAGACATGTGTGTTCACTTTCGTCAACACCGGCGACAAACCGTTAGTCATCACGCAGGCTGTGGCAAGCTGCGGATGCACCGTGCCGACATACACGAAGCAGCCGATTCAGCCGGGCGAGAAGGGCGAGCTGAAGGTAACATACAACGGAGCCGGGAAATTCCCCGGAAAATTCAAGAAGAGCATCACGGTGCGCACGAACGGCACGCCGGAGATGACACGCCTGTATGTCGAGGGTGAGATGACGGAATAACAGGCGGGGAGCCGTCCCCGCCCAAGGCATCCTCACGAGACAAGAGACAAAAAGGCAGTGTTCCGGTCTGTCGCTGGCATATCACTTGCCAGAGGAAAGTCCGGGCAGCACAGAGCATCCCACTACCTAATATAGTAGCACTGCGTGAGCGGTGAGTAATGCAGAAGAGAACGACCGCCCCGCCAACGGCGGGGCAAGGGTGAGAAGGTGGGGTAAGAGCCCACCAGCGTCATGGTGACATGGCGGCTGTGCATCTTGGGAGCTGCAAGTTCATGTAAACTGCTGTTTGAGGGTTGCTCGCCCGAGGCAGAGGGTAGAACGCTAAAGCTGTGTGGCGACATACAGACAAGATAAATGACAGACATCGTCTTGTGTGAGCACCAACGATGTTTACTGCGAGAAGATACAGAACCCGGCTTACAGGAACACTGCCCACTTTTTTCCCCGCATCACCGACCTTCCACCACCTTCCTGCACATGAAAGACATCACACAACTAACGGCATACCTCAGAGAGAAGAAAGAGAAGACAAGAATTGTGGCGGCAGCCCTTTGGACTGATTTCATGAACAAGAAAGTCATGGAATCGGCATCACAGCTCACATACTCCACACTCCTCGCCACCGTGCCCATCGTAGCGGTGATATTCGCCATAGCGCGAGGTTTCGGCTACAACAAATATATCGAGGCGTGGTTCCGCTCGGCGCTCGACAGCCAGCCGCAGGCGGTGGAAGTCATCATCGGTTTCGTCAACTCGTATCTCATACATACGAAGAGCGGCATAGTGTTCGGCTTCGGTCTCGTGTTCATGCTCTGGACCGTGATAATGCTGACACGCAACATCGAGCTTGTCTTCAACGATATATGGGAGGCAAACAGCCAGCGTTCGCTGGCAAGGACCTTCACCGATTTCATGGCGATGTTCTTCATGCTTCCTATCATGATCATCGTCAACTCGGGCGTGACACTATGGATGGCGTCAGTGTCCAAGATTGTGAGAGAGGAGTATGTCATCGGACCTCTGCTGAAACTGAGCATCGACATCATGCCCACCGTCATCATGACCGGCATCTTCACCGTGCTGTACACATTCATGCCCAACACGAGAGTGAGATGGCGCAATGCACTTGTCCCCGCCTTCGTTGCCACATTGTGCATGCAGGTGCTGCAGTATTTCTATATCCACTCGCAGATGTGGGTGTCGGGCTACAACGCCATCTACGGATCGTTTGCAGCCCTTCCGCTCTTCATGCTGTGGATACAGTTCACCTGGATCATCATCCTCGTCGGCGCAGAGCTGTCTTACGTCATCCAGAACTTCAACCATCTGCTCTTCTCGCTGAAAGGCACCGCCATGTCCCAACGCTATCGCTTCATGATGTGCGCAATGGTGCTGGGCCACATCTGCAAGAGGATGAAAGACGGCTACAAGCCATATACGGCATCCGACCTGTGCCGGCTGACAAAGACCCACCCCAGCGTCATCGACATCGTGCTCGAGACACTTTCCGAAGCCGGCCTCATAGCCACTGTCGTCACGAAGGGGAAAGAAGAGAGGGCTTACCTGCCCATAGAGAGCGTCGAGGTGATGACATTGGGCAAGCTCTACTCGCATCTTGAGAACATACATCCCTGGAAATACGACGTGAGCCTCAGAGACACGATATGCAACGAGAAATGGAAAAAGGCGTTCAGCCTCCGAAAAGACTATATCGACGGAATGAACGGGATAAAGATGTATGAACTCGCGTCAGGAAGCTGAAAAGCGGGCAGAAAAGCTTAATCAGGGAAGTCCGGGACCGGCCGGAAAACAAAAAAAAGTTGGCAGACTGCCGCACATAACAGTGTGCGCGGCAGTCTGCCAACTTTCTTTTATGTCACTCTATAATTCGCCTGTGACATGGTGTCAGCAATCAAGCGGACGTTATTTTACGACAACAGAGGGATTTCACAGATAATTCAGTAAGGCTAAAAAATCTGCGTCATCTGCGTCGGTTAAGATTGACAAAAACCGACATCCACCCCTTGAAGAGGATGGGGCGTCGCCCTGCTGCCATGCTTTCGCTTTGGCTTTATAAGAGCAAGCTCTTAACACCAAAACGAAAGCCTGCCAGCACCTTCTTGCAAAAGGCCGACATCCTCTTCAAGGCGATAAACAGGAAATCAACCTTTTGTTGGAAGAATGCTGTACACAAATTATGTACCCCATCTAAAGAAATGTTCATTTACTGTTTACAGCCATGTTGTTGCAGATACAATGAGATTGTTATGAGATAATGTTTATTTTCTGTTTATCGCCTTGCGGTTGATGCAAAGCCCGTAGGGTGATGGTGGAGCAGGCTGAAAATATCTGAGCTTGCTAAGGTTTTTCAGACGGCTGCGCCATCAATGGCTCGCAGAGACATTTGCATCAACAGCAAGGGGTTTATCTTGGTTTTTGTGAGTCCGTACTGCAACAAACAATGTCAGTTGGAAAGAGCACACGACCTTGTTGTGTCTTTTTTTTTAACGTCAACAGAATGATTTCACTGATAATCCAGTAAGGCTAAAATCTGCGTTATCTGCGTCATCTGCGTGACAAATACTATTCTCACGCTGATTGCGCTGATTGCGCAGATAATAGCAAGAATCTGTGTTTATCTGTGAATCTGTGGGAGAAGAATATTTAGCACACAACCATGTTTTTTCGACAACAGGGACAACAAGATTACTATTGCTAACTCGTTTTTCGCAAGCTCAAGGAAACTTCACGTCAACTCGCCAACTCGTTAACTATTCGCAAGTTATCAACTTGAATTATATCACAAGACATCCACGACCATCATCTCGTTTGCGAGAGATGTGTTCGGGAATATCTCCCGGGCTTCTTTTAGCAGGACAGTCTCGTCGTTGTAGCGCGAACTGAAATGCCCGATAATCAGTTGTCCGGCAGAAGCCTGTCTTGCTACTGTCGCCGCCTGTTCGGCGGTAGAGTGGAGATATTTCTCCGCTTGCTTTATCATGTCCTTTGCATACGTGGCTTCATGATAAAGGAGGGAGACACCGTCGAGCTGTTTGTGCAGTTCGGGCAGGTAAGCCGTATCTGAGCAATACGCATACGAACGGGGTTTGTCGGCAGGCGTGACAAGGCGGCTGTTGGGAATGACGTCCCCCTCGGGAGTGTGCCAGTCTGCCCCGGACTTTATGAGCTGTATGTAGCAGACGGGGATATGATAGAAGTCAATCATGTCGCGGCGTATATGCGGGAGAGTGGGTTTCTCAAGGAAAAGGAAACCGGCACACGGCACACGGTGTCTGAGCGGTATCGTCTCGACGGTGAGGCTGCGGTCTTCGTAAATCACGGCAGCCTTACGGGTGTCTATCTCATGAAACACGACGTCATAGCTGAGGTCGTTGCAGAAAGTCCGGATTTGGATGTCGAGAATCTCGTGCAGTGCCTGCGGGGCATAGATATGTAGCGGCACTGTCCTTCCGAGCAGGCCGAAGGTTGAGATCATGCCAATCAGTCCGAGGCAGTGGTCGCCATGAATATGTGATATGAAGACAGCCTGCAGCCTTGAGAAAGCGAGGTGTGTCTTCCGGATTTGCAGCTGCGTGCCTTCCGCACAGTCTATCATGAAGAGTTTCCCCCTCACCTCGACAGTCTGCGACGAGGGGAAGTGTCTCAGTGTGGGTGTGGCCGAACCGCATCCGAGGACAGTGACTTTGAACGGTTCCATTATTGTGCTGTCTGACGTTTATAGACGAAGATGCCGCGGTTGTTCTCCAGTTCGAGGCTGTCAGCGCCGAGTGTGATGATGTCGAAGGTGTCGGCGCCGAGCAGGAGCGAGCCGTTGTGTATCTTCCAGAAGGTGTAAGGATTCGTCTCTGTGTGTATTGCGGAAATCACCTCTCCTCCGTCAACAATCTCAAAGTTACGGTCGATGCTCATCCATTTGCCCTGCAATGTGTTGAGGTTGATGGCTTTCACTGCGACGGTGTCGCCGTCAACCACTCGTGCCGTTACCGCAAAGCGGTCGCCGGCAAGCATGCCGCCTTTCACTGTCTGTGTCCCGGAATCATCGGCATCGACGAGAAAGGACATCGTGGAGCCTTCGTCGGTGACGAGCTGCAGCACGTGCATCGTTGTCGCATCGCCACAGCGTCCGTAGATGGTGGTGTCGGGGTCAGACACTTCTGTAGTGTCGTCAAGAGGCTTTTCTGTGCCGGTTTTCTGCTGTTTGCACGCCGTGATGCCATGAAGCAGCAGGGCGGCAAAGACGATAAGGTATGTTTTTCTGTTCATGGTTTGAGAGAAATATAGTGTTCAACAATAACTCATGGGATATCAGCAAGATAACAATCATGCGTCATGCTGTTCCGTCTTTGCCTGTTCCCATAGTTCATCCATCTCGCGCAGGGTCATGTCCGAGATTTCTTTTCCCAGCTCTTTCGCCTTCCGTTCGATGAAATTGAAACGGTTGGTGAATTTGCGGTTTGTGAGTTCGAGGGCCGTATCGGGATTGAGATGGTAAAGCCTTGCAGCATTGACGACAGAGAAGATGAAGTCGCCCAGTTCTTTCAGCGAGCGTTCCTTGTCCCCTTTCTCGAGTTCTGCCTTGAGTTCGCCTATCTCTTCATAGACCTTGTCCCACACCTGTCCGCGCTCGTCCCAGTCGAAGCCGACGTTTCTGGCTTTGTCCTGGATGCGGTAGGCCTTGATGAGAGAAGGCAGCGACTGCGGCACTCCGGAGAGTACCGACTTGTTGCCGTCCTTTTCCTTCTGCTTCACTTTCTCCCACAATGCGCTGACCTCGTCGCTTGTGTCGGCATGCTGTCCGCCGTAGATATGCGGATGTCTGAAGATAAGTTTCTCCGCCTCGGCATTGCATACGTCAGCAATATCGAAATCACCTTTCTCCGACCCTATGATGCTATAGAATAGCACATGTTCCATGACATCGCCCAGCTCCTTGCAAATCTCCTTCTTGTCGTCCTTGACAAGGGCGTCGCAGAGTTCGTAGGCTTCTTCGATGGTATGCGGGCGCAGCGACATGTTGGTCTGTTTCCTGTCCCAGGGACATTTCTCGCGGAGATTGTCGAGAACATCGAGCAATCTGCCAAAAGCGGCAAGTTTTTCTTCTTTTGTGTGCATGATTATGTTTTTTATTCTGCAAAAGTACAAATTATTTGGATAATATGCTCTTTTTATAAAGAAAATTATGTAATTTTGCACGGAAAAAGCATTAAGACAACATTATTATATGGAATTAGCAAAGAATTACGACCCGAAGGCGGTCGAAGCGAAATGGTACGAATATTGGACAGAGCACAAGCTCTTTGCAAGCAAACCTGACAGCAGGGAACCCTATACGATAGTCATCCCGCCGCCTAACGTGACCGGCGTGCTGCACATGGGGCACATGCTGAACAACACCATACAGGACATCCTCATCCGCAAGGCGCGCCTTGACGGCAAGAACGCCTGCTGGGTGCCCGGTACCGACCATGCGTCGATAGCTACCGAGGCAAAGGTTGTCAACCGCCTGGCAGAACAGGGGATAAAGAAACGCGACCTCACACGCGAGGAATTCCTGAAACACGCATGGGCATGGACAGAGGAGCATGGAGGCATCATCTTGAAGCAGCTGAGGAAACTGGGCGCATCATGCGACTGGGACCGCACGGCATTCACAATGGACGAGAAACGTTCGGAATCGGTGCTTAAAGTCTTTGTTGACCTCTACGACAAAGGCTACATATACAGAGGTCTGCGAATGGTGAACTGGGACCCCAAGGCGCAAACTGTGCTCTCGACAGAAGAGGTGATATACAAAGAGGAGAAATCAAAGCTCTATCATCTGAAATATTATGTTGCTGACGCAGACACCAACCCCGTTGTGCTGACAGGCGAGGAAGGCGAAGTCTTCCATAAGGACGAGAAAGGCTACTACGCCGTAGTGGCCACGACACGTCCGGAAACAATAATGGGCGACACGGCGATGTGTATCAACCCGAAGGATGTGAAGAACCAGTGGCTGAAGGGCCACAAGGTCATCGTGCCGCTCGTGGGCAGGGTGGTGCCTGTAATAGAAGACAGATATGTTGACATAGAATTCGGAACGGGCTGTCTGAAAGTGACTCCCGCACACGATGTCAACGACTATGCCCTGGGCAAGACGCACAACCTTGAGACGATAGACATCTTCAACCCTGACGGCACACTGTCAGAGGCGGCAGGACTGTATGTCGGCATGGATCGTATGGAGGTGCGCAGGCAGATTGCCATCGACCTTGCCGAGGCAGGACTGATGGACCATATCGAGGACTACGACAACAAGGTGGGCTACTCAGAGCGCAACCAGGACACCGCCGTCGAGCCACGCCTCTGCAAACAGTGGTTCCTGTCGATGCAGCACATGGCAGACATCGCACTGCCGCCTGTGCTGAACGGGGAGTTGAAGTTCTACCCACAGAAGTATGTCACGACATATAAGAACTGGTTAGAGAACATCCAGGACTGGTGTATCTCACGCCAGCTGTGGTGGGGACACCGCATCCCGGCATATTTCCTTCCCGAGACCGAGACTGGCGAAGAGCGTTATGTCGTGGCTCTCACCGCAGAGGAGGCGCTGAAGAAAGCGCAGGCCATCGACCCTACGGTGACCGCCGACATGCTGACACGCGACGAGGACGCACTCGACACATGGTTCTCGTCATGGCTGTGGCCTATCTCGCTCTTCGACGGCATCAACAACCCGGGCAACGAAGAGATAAACTACTACTACCCCACCTCTGACCTTGTCACCGGACCGGACATCATCTTCTTCTGGGTGGCACGCATGATAATGGCGGGCTGCGAATACCAGAAGCAGATTCCTTTCCGCAACGTATATTTCACAGGCATCGTACGCGACAAACTCGGACGCAAGATGTCAAAATCGTTAGGCAACTCTCCCGACCCGCTCGAACTGATAGACCGCTACGGAGCAGACGGCGTGCGCATGGGTATGATGCTTGCAGCCCCGGCAGGCAACGACATACTGTATGATGACGCACTCTGCGCACAGGGCATGAACTTCTGCAACAAGATGTGGAACGCCTTCAGGCTCGTGAAAGGATGGGACGTGGCAGAAACGGAGCAGCCGGAAGCCAACAGCAAAGCCATCGCATGGATGAACGCAAAGGTGAAGGCCGTGTATGCCGAGATAAACGACCACTTCTCGAAATACCGTCTCAACGACGCTCTGATGTCTGCTTTCAAACTCTTCACCGACGAGTTCTCCGGCTGGTATCTCGAAATGATAAAGCCTGCCTATCAGGCACCTATCGACGCCGAGACATACGCCGCCACCCTCGACATCTTCGACCAGCTGCTGCATATCATACATCCATTCATGCCGTTCATCACAGAAGAGCTGTGGCAGCATATCGCCGACCGCAAGGACGGCGAATCGCTCATGGTGAGCGTCTTCAGACTTGACACCCCGACAGACGCAGAGAAGGCTCTCATCGACGAGATGGAGGATGCGAAACAGATCATCTCAGGTGTGCGCGGCATACGTCAGACAAAGAATATCTCACCCCGCGAACCACTGCAGCTGCAGGTTGCAGGAAACGAGAATCCCGACGAGGTGACACACGACGCAGCACTCGGCATCATCATAAAGAAGATGGCAGGCCTCAGCGACATCACATACGTGGCGCAGAAAGGCGACGGCACGTCATCCTTCCTCATCGGCACGACAGAATATGCCGTTCCGCTCGGTGACCTCATAGATGTCGAGGCGGAGATAAAGAAAGCCGAGGCTGAGCTGAAACACCTTGAAGGCTTCCTTGCCGGCATACAGAAGAAACTGGGCAACGAGAGGTTCGTGAACAACGCACCGGAACAGGTGGTGGCTCTTGAGAGAAAGAAGGCATCAGACTCGCTCGAGAAGATTGCCGCTCTGAAAGAAACCATAAAGAGCCTGAAAGCCTGATTCCGGACAAGATGCCCTGATGTCCCACACATCGCAGAGAAAGACAAAATGAAAAAGACAAAAGAAACCAGACATCTCCTGTCGCTCATACTCGCCGTAATCCTGCTCCTTTGCGGGGTTACGGCGTGCAACAACGACAACAACGAGGGCGGCGGAGAGGAAGACACGAGGGCGGCGGAGACTGTCATCTTCCTCTTCCCGTACAGCGGGCTGGAAAGCCAGATAAGCCAGAACATCACCGACATAAAGACCGCAATAGCGGCTCTGGGCGGCACTGGCAAATCACGCATCATTGTCGTTAAAGCCATAAACCAGATAAATGCGAAGATGACGGAGCTGGTGTATGCCGACAGCGTATGCGGCGAGAATGTCATAGACAACCTCATGCAGCTTGAGTTCAACAGCGACGATCAGGCAAAAGCTGCCGCCTCGCTGCAAAACATCTTCATGCAGGTGAAAGAGGTTGCCCCGGCAAAGTCATACTCAATCGCCATCGGATCGCACGGCACAGCATGGCTGCCTGCCGGAATAAACATCAGCACGCTGACGTCAGCGACAGGCAACGGCGGACCGCAGAAGGCTTTCGGCACGGGGACAAGCAGGAACCAGATCAGTCACGACGCTCTCATCACGGCTGCAAAAAACAGCAGTCTGCGTTTCAACTACGTCTTTTTCGACGCTTGTCTCATGTCTAACATCGAGACAATCTACGATTACAGAAACATCTGCGACTATTTCATCTCCAGTGCAGCCGATGTGCCCAGCTACGGTGCGCCGTACGAGGAGGTTCTGAAAAGTCTCCTCGACCACAACTACGCCGACGTCACAAGCAACTATGTCTCATTCTACGAAAACAGCAATTTCCCCTATGCGTGTCTCTCTGTGACAAGATGCGAGAAAATTAACGAGCTGGCGCAGACAGTGAAGATGATACGAACGCTTGACGAGGGAAACACCGTTTCTCTCAGCGACGTGCAGAAATATGACGGGATGAGGGCGACCGTGTTCTACGACCTGGCAGACTACATCCACAAAGTCTATCCTACGTCACCACTGCTCGAAACGTTCGACAACATCATGTCGCAGGTTGTCGTGAACAAAGCCAGCACAGAAAGCATCTTTACCGCCCTGCCCTCGGAGAAGAGTATTCCTGTCACGGCTTTCTGCGGCATATCGACCTCTTCGCCTACTGCAAACGAAGGTGCAATACCATTATTGCAGGAGACTGCATGGTATGCTGACACCCACTGACAACACCCCGGCATAAAAGGAACTCAAGTTTATTATCAAAGAGTTGACTGTCAAGAGGTTGATAATTGGAAACAATAAATAATATGTTACTATCAGCCGGGAGACTTGTCCTTTGTTTTCACATACCGCAGAGAGGTAATGGCTATACTAAACGAGATTTGTCCTTGGACCCACTGACCGTAGGGAGGTAATGCGGTTGTAACCTGTCACATGATGGGGGATAGCCTGGAAGGCTATACTAAGCGAAGCGGTCGTAACCGGGGGCGAAGCCCTCGGTAATACAAAAAAAATACTAACTGTCTGAAAGACAGTACCTTGTCTTATGACAATTATTACCAAAGTTCTGTCTTATGATGATTATTTTCAAGGTACTGTCTTTCAGACAGTTCTCCCAGCATCATATAACCCCAGGACTGTGTCCTGGGTTACGAACGCTTCGCTTAGTACAGCCTTACAGGCTGGTCTTTAATTAAATGCGAAATCTTGAGTAAAGGAACATGACAACTGATGTTATTTCATACGACACACTCGGCATAAGCCCCGGGGACATCTACCGCGAGATGGGGTACGGCGAGACAATGCCGGAAGCCAGCATACGCGACGAGATAGCGGGAATGACATCAGAGATAAGGCAGTGGCTCAGGCCGCGCTATGCCTTCACCGCACTGCGCGGATGCGTTGACACGGACAATGCCACCGTCACACTCTTCACCGACAACATAAGGGAGACGGAAACGAAAGACGGGGACGGACACGCAAGGCGTGTAGAAGAAGACGGGGAAGAGAGAGAGAGGCGGAGAGGGAGAGAGACGGAGACCGGCACACCGCATTCCACGACATTCGATTGCGGAAAGATTGTCGCGCGCCAGTTGCGCGGAGCAGAAGCTTTCGTCATTTTTGTCTGTACGGCAGGAACGGAATACCAACGGTTCATGGAAGAGATGCCGAAAGACGACATCGTCAGGACTTATCATGCCCACGCCATCGGATCTGCACTTGCAGAGAAATGTGCCGACTACATGGAAAAGGTGATCGACACGCAGATAGGGAAACTGGAATGGAGACGCACCAACCGCTTCTCGCCCGGATATTGCGGGTGGCATGTCTCGCAGCAGAGCCTGCTCTTCCCGCTCTTCAACGGAGAGACGGCAGGTGTCACACTGACCGGCAGCAACTTCATGATGCCGGTGAAATCTGTCTCGGGCATCATCGGTATCGGCAAGGAGGTGAGATACAACGAATACAGCTGCGGCTTGTGCGACTACAAGGATTGCTACAAGAGGAGAAAAAAGACATGACGCCACACCACACAGACATGCAAACTCCATACGCATCACTTGCCTAATCATCTAAAACCATAACCCAATGTCATCAATATATGTCCACATACCTTTCTGCAAATCACGCTGCATATATTGTGATTTCTATTCCACTACATTCAGCGACATAAAGGACAGATACATCGACGCCGTGCTGAAGGAGCTGTCGATGCGCATGACTACGGATTTCCACTCTCCCGACACTATATATATAGGTGGAGGCACACCGTCGGTGCTTTCCGTAAGACAGCTGTCGCACCTCATCGACGGCATCACCTCGCTGGCAGACTGCACGCACATCACCGAATGGACTATAGAATGTAACCCGGATGATGTGACAGAAGAGCTGGCGGCATGGCTGGCTTCCGCTCCAGTCAACAGGGTGAGCATGGGCGTACAGACGTTTTCAGACAAAAGGCTGCAGTGGCTCCGCCGCCGACACTCATCACAACAGGCAAAGGACGCTGTGAGGACACTGCGCATCGCCGGGATAAAGAACATAAGCATCGACCTGATGTTCGGATTCCCGCAACAGACCATTGGCGAATGGCTGACGGACATTGACGAGGCTGTCAGCCTGAAGCCAGAACACATCTCCGCATACTCGCTGATGTATGAAGAAGGCACTGTGCTGCACAGACTTTTGGAAAACGGCGAAGTTGAAGAGATTGACGAGGAACTGGCTCTGGAGATGTATGACAGGCTGATCGACCGGCTTGCAGAGGCGGGATATATACAATATGAGATCAGCAATTTCTCGCTGCCCTCCTTTCAAAGCAGGCACAACAGCAGCTACTGGCATGACGTGCCGTATCTCGGAATCGGTGCGGCGGCACATTCGTACGACAGAAGGAGACGATGGTGGAACATAAGCGATGTAAAGCGGTACATGGCCGCCGTAGAGGCGGGACAGCCCGAGACGGAGAGCGAGGAGATTGACGATGCCACACACTACAACGACATCGTGACGACGGCATTGCGCACTCGCGACGGCATCCTTCTCTCTACGCTAAAGCCGGACTTTAGAGACTATATCCTCAGACAGGCGGAGCCGCATCTGCAGGCCTCGCGCATGACTGTAGAGAAAGGACGCCTGCATCTGACGCGCCGGGGACTCTTCACAAGCGACGACATAATGAGCGACCTGATATACTAAAGGCGGGCGCCCGCTGTCCAAGAACAGCCCGGCACCCGCCTTTCAGTGTTCTTATGTCAGATAGAAGAACACAAGCCCGCATCCGGCATCTGCCATCAGAAAGAATAGTTGAAGCCGAGGCTCCAATACTCCTTCAACTGGAAATAGCCATATTTAGAATCTTTCTTCGACGGAGACGAATCGTCAAAGCGAGGATAGACAAACACTTTAGTGGAGATATATTTCGACAGCTGGAAAGTGAACGTATTCTCCCATTCAACCTCGGCACGCTTGTATGTCGTATAGGCATAGAGGCGTGTCTGCCATTTTATCATGTCCGAGATTTTGTACACAAGGTCGGTGGTGAACGTGGAACCGAAATCCCACAATGTGTGCTTACCCTCGTCAATGCCGTATTTTGTCGAGAGAGAGAGCCTATCGACATATTTCATGTTGACAGCGAGAGGAGAGATGTTCACCGAACCCGTCAGACGGTTCTTGAACCAAGACAGCTTGTAGTCCATACCGAGAGAGAGATTGACCGTGAACGGAGACATGAAATCTGAGTAAACGAAGGGGTCATTAGCCTTGTAGCCGTGTGTGAACTGGGTGCTTGCAATAGCCTGCAAGGTATAGTACCAGCGTTTCTCCGCCTGTATTCCAAGTTTTGACGTAAGACGTATGAGGTCTTCAGAACTCTTGTAGTTGTGGAGTGTGTCACCTTGCGACGACTGCATTCCGAGCTTCATCTCGAGCTTGTTTTCCCATTTCACCTTCTCCTTGTCATTATAATTTGCAAGAACGGCGACTGCACCAATCATCGAATAGTTGGACTCGCCTCCCTTATACCAGTTGTCTGACACATAATTCTGCAGGAACTGCAGGGAATAGTCTCCGCCGAATGTCCAGAAGTTAGGCTTCACCGCAACGAGATCCACAGTGCTCGACATCCCCTCGGAGGGCTTGATGACTATCGGCTGCTCTGTCGTCTGCGACGTGATGTTCAAATCATTCCGCATCGGAGATTCAGGAGTGAGCGTAACAGGTGTCTTTGACGTGAAGTTTCTCTCGGCATCGAGGACATGTTCGGGATGAAGAAGATACATCGTCATGAGACTCTGGTCAATTATCTCAGAGCCGGTGTTTGCCGAATCAAGAGACAGCAGGCGTCTGGAAACATCGTAACGGAAGTTCAAAGGATAGAGCACACTCAAACTGCTGACGCATGAGGTGCTGTCAGCGTCTTCTCTGACAGGAACACTGTCGGCAGCCGCATCTGCTCCATACAGGCAGCGCAGGCGGCATGTCTCGAGCGAATCGAGATACTGCCGGACATAACCACTGTGCTGATGATGCTGGCGGGAGGATTGAAGAGGAGTGTATGCATGTTGGGAAAACGTGTCGTGACAGAACACTAAAGACATGAAGAGGAAGAAGAACTTCTTTACCATAATTATAAAGTATAGACTTTTCTGAATGTAGATTTTACACCACAAAGTTATATATAATATTTTAAAAATGTTATTTCTTGACATATTTTTTTTGTTATATTATAAAATTGTAGTACATTTGCAATTCATTAGGCATATCACATGAAAAGAAAGCAATAATATAACAAACAAACCAATGGATAAGAACACAATTACAGGATTTATTCTCTTAGCACTGACATTTATCGCGTTCGGATGGTACAACCAGCCGTCGGACGAGCAGATTGCAGAAGCCGCACGGCAGGATTCTATCGCAAAAGCCGCACAGGCGAAAGCCGAGGCTGACAAAAAGAGCAAGCAACAGCAAGCCGCAGCCGTACAGATGGATTCTGCCGCAGCCTTTTTTGCCGCATCTAAAGGAAAGAGCCAGGACATAATACTGAAAAACGACAAGCTGCAGCTCACCGTCTCGACAAAAGGCGGAACAGTGACAAAAGCGGTCATAAAGGGTTTCAAAGACCGCAAAGGAAACAAAGACGTCACTCTTTTTGAAGGGAAAGACCAGAAACTTGCATTCATGTTTGAAGGCAAGACAGAGAACATAAACACCGCAGAACTTTTCTTCATCCCGAAAAACATCACCGACACCACTGTCACCCTCGTCGCTGAAGCAGGAGCAGGGAAAGGGCTTGAGCTGAAATATCACCTTGGCAAGAACTATCTGCTGCACACACAGCTCAGGATGACCGGAATGGGAGGCTTGTTCTCGCCCTCGTGCAAGACGATGGACATTGAATGGAGCGAGATGTGCAGACAGCAGGAGAAAGGCTTCACTTTCGAAAACAGATACGCCTCGCTCACATGGCATAACGCAGAGGGAGGAACGGACTATCTCAGCGAGACAAGCGAGAAAGTTGACGAGCCTATAGAGGAGACAACCGACTGGATTGCCTTCAAGAACCAGTTCTTCTCTGCAGTAATGATAAGCCGCAACAACTTCAGGGAGAACGCTCTCGCAACCAGCGTGCCACAGGAGAAAGGCTCGGGATATCTCAAAAGCTATGTGGCACGCCTGAAAACAGAGTTTGACCCTACGGGAAAGAAAGCCTCAGAGTTTGAGTTCTATTACGGACCCAACGACTTCAGGCTGCTTCAAAGCATAGAAGAGCAGAGCACATTCGGAAAAGACCTGCAACTCGAGCGTCTCGTCTATCTCGGATGGCCACTCTTCAGATACATCAACAGATGGTTCACGCTCTACGTGTTCGACTGGCTCACGGCGATGAACATACCAATGGGTATTGTCATCATCCTTATCACACTCATTCTCAAAGCCATCACCTATCCGATGGTGCGCAAAAGCTATATGTCTTCGGCAAAGATGCGTGTGCTGAGACCGAAACTCGAAGAGGCAACAAAGAAATACGACAAGCCGGAAGACCAGATGAAGAAACAGCAGGAAATGATGATGCTCTATTCGAAATACGGGGTGTCGCCAATGTCCGGCTGTCTGCCTATGCTCATACAGATGCCTATCTGGATTGCGATGTTCAACTTCGTGCCGAACGCAATACAGCTGAGAGGCGAATCATTCTTGTGGATTGACGACCTGTCAACATACGACCCAATCATCGAATGGAACACAAACATCTGGCTCATCGGCGACCACCTGTCGCTCACGTGTATATTGTTCTGCGCTGCAAACCTTGTATATTCATGGTTCACAATGCAACAGCAGAAAGACCAGATGATAGGCCAGCAGGCTGAACAGATGAAGATGATGCAATGGATGATGTTCGCAATGCCGCTGATGTTCTTCTTCATGTTCAACGACTATTCTTCCGGCTTGAACTTCTACTATTTCATCTCGCTCTTCTGCTCGGCTGCCATCATGTTCGTCTTGAGAAAGACAACAGACGACAAGAAACTCCTTGCGAAGCTCGAAGCAAAATACAAAGAGAACGAAGCAAACCCAAACAGGAAATCATCCGGCCTGTACGCAAAACTCGAAGAGATGCAGCGCAAGCAGCAGGAAATGGAGAAACAGCGTGAGGCATTGAGAAACAAAAGGTTAGGAAAATAACAAGAACAAACTATCAATAACCATACAAAAATGATAAAGACACTCATCATAGCGACAGCAATGGCAATAACAACCCAGACAGCTGATGCTGCATCAGAAAAAACCATCATCGGGAAAACCGACGCAAAGAGTCTGAACACAAAGGTGATGACCCCAGAGGCACTTTGGGCTATGGGACGTATTGCCGCCTCTGCTCCCTCGCCTGACGGAAAGTATATCGTCTATCAGGTCGGATACTATTCTGTCAAAGAGAACAGAAGCCATCATGTGCTCTACACCATCAAATATGACGGCAGCGAGAACAAACTGCTTACCGCCACGGCTGACAACGAGACTGACCCGGTCTGGATAGAGAACGGCAAACGTATCGCCTTCATCTCAAACGCCTCCGGATCAGCGCAGGTGTGGACTATGGCACCTGACGGCACCGACCGGAAACAGATGACAAACGACAAACTCGACATCGCCGGATTCAAGGTCTCGCCCGACGGCAAACGCGTCATACTGATAAAGGAGCTGCCATACAACGATATCATACAGCCGAAATACGACGACCTGCCAAAAGCTACAGGACGTGTCATCACAGACCTCAACTACAGGCACTGGGACCACTACGTAGAGAGCATCTGCCACCCGTTCGTTGCAGAAATAGACAGCGAGGGAAAGGCGAACGAGGGACATGACATACTCGAAGGAGAACCGTACGAATGCCCGATGGCTCCGTTTGGAGGCGTAGAGCAACTTGCATGGAGCATGGACTCAAAAACCATCGCCTACACATGCAGGAAGAAGACTGGCAGAGACTACGCCGTCTCTACTGATTCTGACATCTATCTCTACGATACCGAGACAAAACAGACAAAGAACCTCTGCAAGTCTGAAGGTTTCAGACAACCTGAAATAGACTATTCAAAGACACTCGCCACACAGGCTGTCAACTCTGACAAATACGCAGACGAGAACATGGGCTACGATACAAACCCGCAGTTCTCTGCCAACGGCAACTACGTGGCATGGCTCTCAAGAAAGAGAGACGGATATGAGGCTGACCGCAACCGCCTGTGTGTATATGACATACAGAAAGGCACAAAATCATACGTCACGGAAACGTTCGATTCTGACGTGGACGACTTCTGCTGGGCGAAGGATTCGAAGACACTCTATTTCATCGGTGTATGGCACGGATGCGTCAACCTCTACAAAACTGACATGAGGGGCACAGTCGTCCAGCTCACTGACGACAAGATGGACTTCGGGTCGGTAAAGACAATCGCCTCTGCGACGAAGAAAGGCAAGGAAGACCTGCTGATGTCAAGACACAGCATGTCGCAGGGCGACGAACTATACATCCTCACGCCGGGGAAAAACGTGGCAACGACGAAATGCTGTCAGCTGACAAACGAGAATACGGATTTCTACCGCGAACTGACATTCGGCAATGTCGAACCGCGCTGGTCAAAGACATCTGACGGCAAAGACCTGCTCTCGTGGATCATCCTGCCTCCAAACTTCGACCCAAACAAGAAATACCCCACCCTGCTCTTCTGCGAAGGCGGGCCACAAAGTCCGGTGAGCCAGTTCTGGTCGTATCGCTGGAACTTCCAGATAATGGCAGCCAACGGATATGTCATCGTAGCACCTAACCGCCGCGGACTGCCGGGCTTCGGCAGCGAATGGTGTGAGAAGATATCGGGCGACTGGACAGGACAGTGTATGAAAGACTATCTCACCGCCATCGACGATGCCTGCACTCTGCCATACGTGGACAAAGACCGGCTGGGATGTGTCGGCGCAAGTTTCGGAGGCTTCTCAGTATATTACCTCGCCGGACACCACGACAAGAGATTCAAGGCTTTCATCTCGCACGACGGCGCCTTCAACCTCGAATCGATGTACACCGACACGGAAGAGGTGTGGTTCTCAAACTGGGAATATGACGACGCCTACTGGAACAAAGACAAGACATCGCGTGCAAAGAAGACCTACGACAACTCGCCGCACCGCTTCGTTGACAAATGGGACACACCTATACTCTGCATACACGGAGAACTCGATTATCGCATCAATGCCAACCAGGGATTCGGAGCTTTCAATGCAGCACGTCTCAAAGGCATCCCCGCCGAACTGCTCATCTTCCCTGACGAAAACCACTGGGTGCTAAAACCACAGAACGGAGTGCTGTGGCAGAGAACCTTCTTCAACTGGCTCGACAAATGGCTGAAGAAATAGAACGAATCATAAAACAAAAAATCACATAACTTGTATGGCTACAGAAACATCACCTGTCGAAGAAAAGAAAGAGTCTCTTAACTTCATAGAACAGATAATAAAGAAAGACCTTGAAGAAGGCAAGAACGGAGGACGCCTGCAGACACGTTTCCCGCCAGAGCCTAACGGCTACCTGCACATAGGACATGCGAAAGCCATAGCCATGGACTTTGGCGTGGCAGAGAAGTTTGGTGGCGTCTGCAACCTGCGTATGGACGACACCAACCCTCAAAAAGAAGACACGGAATATGTCGAAGCCATCAAGCACGACATAGAGTGGTTGGGCTTCAAATGGGGAAAACTGGTCTATGCCTCTGACTATTTCCAGGACCTGTGGGACTTTGCCGTATGGTGCATAAAGAACGGCAGGGCATACGTCGATGAACAGTCTGCTGAAACCATAGCGCAGCAGAAAGGCACACCCACCACACCGGGCACGAACTCCCCGTTCAGAGACAGACCGGCGGAAGAGAGCCTCCGACTCTTTGAAGAGATGAACTCGGGAAAGATGGAGCCCGGGAAGATGGTGCTCAGGGCAAAGATTGACATGGCTTCGCCCAATATGCACCTGCGCGACCCTTTCATGTATCGTGTACTGAACATGGAACACTGGCGCACAGGAAACAAATGGAATGCATACCCGATGTATGACTTCACACACGGACAGTCGGACTATCTCGAAGGTGTCACACACTCCATCTGCACTCTTGAGTTTGTTCCGCACCATGAACTCTATGACCTCTTTGTCACATGGATAAAGGAATGGAAAGGCGAGACAGAGAACATCGAGGACAACAGACCGCGGCAGTTCGAGTTCAACAAACTCAACCTCAACTACACCCTCATGTCGAAACGCAACCTGCTCATTCTCACAAAGGAAGGTGTGGTAAACGGGTGGGACGACCCGCGTATGCCTACAATCTGCGGCATCAGACGACGCGGATATTCGCCAGAGGCAATTCTGAAATTCATCGATTCTATTGGCTATACCAACTTCGACGCTCTCAACGACATAAAACTGATGGAGGCTGCGGCACGTCAGGACCTCAACGAGCGCGCCACACGTGTCTCTGCTGTACTCAACCCGCTGAAACTCATCATCGACAACTATCCAGAAGGACAGTCAGAGGAACTGGAGGTCGTGAACAACCCCGAACGACCTGAGGACGGCACACACACCATCACATTCTCAAGAGAACTGTGGATCGAGCGCGAAGACTTCAAGAAAGAAGCCGACAAGAAATTCTTCCGCATCTATCCGGGCAAGGAGACGCGCCTCAAAGGTGCTTACATCCTCAACTGCACAGGATTTGAAGAGGACGAACAAGGCAATGTCACTGCGGTACACTGCACATACGACCCGGATTCAAAAGCCGGCACACCGGGTGCCGACCGCAAGGTGAAAGGCACCATCCACTGGGTTAGCTGCAACCACTGCCTGCCGGCAGAGGTGCGCAACTACGAATGCCTGTGGACGTGCGAGAACCCGCGAGATGCCATCAAGCAGTACGAGAAGGAGCATGACGTGCGCGGCATCGACGCCATGCGGCCTTTCCTCAATCCGAACAGTCTGAACATCAATACGAAGGCATACGTCGAGGAGTATGCGGCACAGCTGTCTCCACTCTCATACCTGCAGTTCAACCGTATCGGTTATTTCAACATCGACCCGGACACGACAGAGGGACACCTCGTCTTCAACTCAACAGTAGGTCTTAAAGACAACAAAGGAAAATAATGTTCACAGAAATATTCAGCTTTCTCCTTGACCAGCTCAGCTATCTCAACGTCTTCCTGCTCATGACGATAGAGAGCACTTTCATTCCATTCCCGTCAGAAGTGGTGCTGCCTCCCGCTGCGTATCATGCACATGCCACAGGCGAGCAGAATGTATTCCTGCTCATCATCGTTGCCACACTCGGGGCTGATATGGGAGCGACAATAAACTATTTCCTCGCATTCTATCTCGGACGACCTATCGTCTATGCCTTTGCAAACAGCAAATGGGGACACAGATGTCTGCTGAACGAAGAGAAAGTCAGACGCAGCGAGAAATTCTTTGACGACCATGGCGTTGTCGCCACACTGACCGGAAGACTTGTGCCTGTCATCAGGCAGCTAATCTCTATTCCTGCCGGACTGGCAAAGATGAACTTCCTCAAGTTCATACTCTATACCACCATCGGTGCCGGACTGTGGAACTGTGTGCTGGCCGCAATAGGATGGTATCTGCAAACCATAGTGCCGGAAGACAAACTCATGGAGAAGGTGGACGAATACAGCGAGCACATAAAAGTCTTTATCCTTGCAGCCATCGCTGTCGCTGTAGCATATTTTATAATAAAGAAATACATAGTAAAGAAAAATGGAAAACAATAACAATATCTGCGGATTGAAATCAAAGGATTTCAAAACGACAGTAAACGGAAAGAAGACCGACCTCTTCATACTGCGCAACCAGAAAGGCTATGAGTGTGCTGTCACAAACTACGGCGGAGCTGTTGTCGCTATCATGGTTCCTGACAAGAACGGACAGATAGCAAACGTCATTCAGGGACATGACAATATCCATGATGTCATAAACTCGCCAGAACCTTTCCTCTCGACACTAATCGGACGATACGGCAACCGCATCAACCGAGGACGCTTCACTCTTGCCGGCAAAGAATACAACCTCGCCATCAACAACGGACCCAATGCGCTGCACGGCGGACCGACTGGATTTCACGCACGTGTATGGGACGCAACACCTATGAGCGACAACACTCTCGTGCTGAAATATGTCTCGTCTTACGGCGAAGAGGGCTTTACGGGTGAACTGACCGTGACAGTAGAATATACATGGACTGACGACAACGAACTCATCATAGACTATCTCGCCACGACAAACAAGAAGACCATCATCAACCTCACACACCACGCCTTCTTCTCACTTACCGGCATTGCCAACCCTACCCCATCTATCGACAATCTCGTGTGCGAGATGAATGCCGACTTCTATCTCCCCATAGACGAGACGAGCATCCCTACCGGCGAGATTCTGAAAGTTGAAGGCACACCATTCGACTTCCGCACACCAAAGACAATAGGGCAGGACATCAATGCCGACAACGAACAGCTGAAGAACGGCAACGGCTACGACCACTGCTTTGTCCTGAACAAGAAAGAGGCTGGAGAACTCAGCTTTGCAGCACGCATCACTGAACCTGACAGCGGCAGAACTCTCGAATGCTGGACAACAGAACCCGGCGTGCAGATGTACACAGACAACTGGGCTGACGGATATAAAGGACAACACGGGGCTACATTCCCGAAACGCAGTGCGATATGCTTCGAAGCTCAGCACTTCCCGGATTCTCCAAACCGACCCTACTTCCCTACGGTGGTCCTCAACCCAGGAGAGGTATATACACAGAAAACTATCTACAGATTCGGCGTCACAGAATAAGCACCGAAAAGACCTGACGGCATAAGCCATAACTCAAAACACTAATCAGACTATGGAAATCGAATATGTAAGAAGCCGATTCATCAAACACTTTGACGGCAAGACCGGCGTTATCTATGCTTCGCCCGGAAGAATAAACCTCATCGGCGAACACACTGACTACAACGGAGGATATGTCATGCCGGGAGCTGTTGACTGCGGCATCATGGCAGAACTGCGACCTAACAACACCAACACCATCATGTGCTACTCTATCGACTTGAAAGACCGCGTGGAGTTCAAAGTTGACGACCCCGTCGGTCCCAAGACGACATGGGCACGCTTCATCTATGGCATAGTGAAAGAGATGCAAAGTCTCGGCGTGGAGGTGAAAGGCTTCAATACCGCTTTCGCAGGTGATGTGCCGCTCGGTGCCGGCATGTCGTCGTCAGCCGCACTCGAAAGTTGCTTCGCCTTCGCTCTCAACGACCTCTTCGGCGACAACAAGGTGAGCAAATGGGATATGGTGCTCGCAGGACAGGCTACAGAACACAAATACATCGGATGCAACTGCGGCATCATGGACCAGTTTGCAAGCATCTTCGGACAGGAAGGCAAACTGATGTGCCTCGACTGCAACACACGCGAGTTTGAGTATCTGCCTTTCAAGGCTGACGGATATCGACTGGTGCTCGTCAACTCATGCGTGAAACACGAACTGGCAGGATCTCCATACAACGACCGCCGCCGCTCGTGCGAGAATGTAGTGAAAGCTGTCAACGAGAAATATCCGGACAGACACGTCGCCACACTGCGCGACTGCTCATGGGACGACCTCGAAAATGTGAGACCTCTCGTATCAGAAGAAGACTACACACGAGCTAAGTTCGTGCTCGGGGAGAAAGACCGTGTCACTGCCGTATGTGACGCTCTGAAGGCTGACGACTTCGAGAAGGTGGGCGAGATGATGTATCTCACCCACGAAGGACTGTCGAAAGATTACGAAGTCAGCTGTGAAGAACTCGATTTCCTCAACGACATAGCAAAAGAATGTGGGGTGACCGGATCGCGAATCATGGGAGGTGGATTCGGCGGATGTACGATAAACCTCGTGCGCGAAGAACTCTACGACAAGTTCATCGCTGTCGCAAAAGAAAAATACAAAGCAAAATTCGGCATCGACCCACGCATACATGATGTGCATATCGGAAACGGAGCACGCAGAATATGCTGAAAGCGGCATTATGCGCTGAAAGTATGCCTGAAAGTACGGGAAAACTTAAAATCAGAACACTAAACGTAAGAAAAACGACAGAAAATTTGGTGGATTGAAATTATATTCGTACTTTTGCAGTCGAAATATTACAAAACAGTAGAATTATACAGAAATATGAAAGCAAACGTTTCTACATATTGGTGGTGGCACAACTCAAGAATCCAAAGTTCGTGAGTCGCTGAGCCGTGTATGTAGATTTACAATATAAAAAAAGGCCTGTCGTTCTTGCGACAGGCTTTTTTTAATTTTCGACTTTCAGATAACAATACAACAACACTTCCCTAACCTTATATATATAGTAAGGTGAAGATGACACAAAACCATACATACGGATATGAACATGAAAGAAATTCTGGCACGTCTGCTCTGCCACGAAGTGCTTCAGCGCGAAGAGATGTATAACATACTCCTCGCCATCACAAGAGAAGAAATCCCGAACGAACAGATAGCCGCCCTGCTCACCTGCCTCCAGATGCGCGGCATTACGGTTGACGAACTTCTCGGATTCAGAGACGGCATCCTCGAAACCGGCGTACCGGCATTGCTCAACTGCGAACGATACATCGACATCGTGGGCACGGGAGGCGACGGAAAAAACACCTTCAACATCTCTACGTGTGCATGTTTCGTCGTTGCCGGTGCAGGCTACAAAGTAGCGAAACACGGAAATGTGGCGGCGACAAGCGTCTCGGGCGCAAGCAACGTCATTGAGGCACACGGCGTGAAATTCACAAACGACATCGACATCCTCAACCGCTCTATCAACGAGGCGGGCATCGTCTATCTGCACGCCCCGCTCTTCGCCAAGGCAATGAAGTTCGTCGCCCCTGTCAGAAAACATATCGGATTCCCTACAATATTCAATCTCCTCGGACCAATCGTCAACCCTTCGCAACCGAAATGTCAGCTGCTCGGTGTAGCCAATCTCGACCAGATGCGTCTCTACAACAATGTATATCAACGCATCGGCATAGACTATGCCATAGAGAACTCCATTCAGGGATATGACGAGATTTCGCTCACCAGCAATTTCAAAATCACATGCAACGACTACGAGAAGATTTTCTCACCTGCCGACATCGGTATGCCGCAGGCATATGTAGAAAACATCTCGGGTGGCGATACGAAAGAGAGCGCACTCCAAATCTTTGACAATGTGCTGCAGAACAAGGCTTTGCCCGACCAGACAAACGTTGTAGTCGCTAATGCCGCTTTCGCCATACAGGTGATGGAGCACAACAAGAAAGACATCAACGAATGTATCGCAATCGCACGCGAGTCAATCGAAAGCGGAAAAGCGTTTGCTACACTAAAGAAATTCATCGAACTGAACAGTTGAACCTGCCTCAACAGAAAACAAGACAATACGCAATGGCTGACATCTTAGACAATATCGTAGCTCACAAGCGCATAGAGGTTGCCGAGTTCAAAGAAAAGCTATCCCCGTCCGCTCTCTATGCCGAAGTGGAAAAAATGATGGACACAACACAGGTGACGTCGATGAGAGATACGCTGCTAAACAGCGAGACTGGCATAATCTCTGAATTCAAAAGGAGGTCGCCTTCCAAAGGATGGATAATGCAAGAGGGCAAACCTGAGCTAATTCCTCTCGCCTATCAGAAGAACGGTGCGTCGGCAATAAGTATCCTCACCGACAACAACTTCTTCGGAGGCGATGACAGCTACATCACCATAGCAAGAGAAAGCGGGGTGACACTGCCTGTGCTATACAAAAATTTCATCATCGACGAATACCAGATCTTCCAGGCACGCAGATGCGGTGCTTCCGCCATACTGCTCATCGCATCCGTACTGAAGAAAGCGGAATGCAGAAACCTAATTCGTCGTGCCCATGACCTGAAACTTGAAGTGCTGCTTGAGACACACCACGAGCGTGAAACAGAATACGCAGAACTTGAACCCGACATGTGCGGAGTAAACAACCGCAACCTCGGGACATTCATAACATCGGTCGAAAACTCTTTCCGTCTCTCAAGCCTCCTGCCGCAGGACATTTGTCTCGTCAGCGAAAGCGGCATATCGGACGCTAAGACTATACAAGAACTGCGTAACGTCGGATATAGGGGATTCCTCATCGGAGAGACTTTCATGAAGACTGGAAATCCAGGCAAGGCTCTGAACGAACTCATCGCACAACTCCATAAAGTATAAATGTCCAAACACTAACAAACCAAGAATATGAAGATAAAAGTATGCGGAATGCGCGAAGCGCAGAATATAGAGGATGTCATGGCATTGGACATAGACATGATAGGCTTCATCTTCTATCCGAAGAGTTCAAGATATGTCAGCGAGATTTCTTCCCACGCAGGAATCATCCCTGACATGGCTTCAATAGACATCAAACGGCACAAGGAAGAGGATGCTGCGAGGAAGATAAAGAAAGTCGGTGTCTTCGTTGACGACATGCCTCAGAACATCGTCACGAGGGTATATAACTACAAGCTTGACTACATACAGCTTCACGGCTCTGAAACAGTAACATATATCGACAATCTGCGCAGAACCCTTGTCCCGGACATCGCACCAGACATCAAGATTATCAAAGCCATCAGCATACGCGAGGCTGACGACGTGAAACGATGGCGCAGCTACGAAGGGCATATCGACATGTTGTTGTTCGACACGAAATGCGACACGGCAGGCGGCTCGGGAAAGAAATTCGAATGGGAACTGCTGAAACAGTATGACGGAAACATACCGTTCATTCTCTCGGGAGGAATCTCTCCAGACGATGCAGAAGAAGTGAGAGCCTTCCGACACCCGCAATGCATCGGCATCGACATTAACTCCTGCTTCGAGACAGGTCCCGCCCTGAAAGACATCCCTTTGCTACGCACCTTCATCACCGCCGTCAGGGCATAACTTCACCCATCTCAGTTTACACCCACCCTCGCCCCGTATTCTTCGACCAGATCGAAGAACACCCTCCCTATCCTGTATTCTTCGACCAGGTCGAAGAAAAAAATCAGAATGAACAAAAAAACACCAAACAGCAATGAACAAGATAAACCTTCTCTTCAAAGAGAACACGAGCCGCAAGCTCCTGTCAATCTATTTCTGCGCCGGCTCTCCTGAACTCAACTGCACAGGAGACGTGATAAAGACTCTTGAGCGGCGCGGCATTGACATGATAGAAGTAGGCATACCCTTCTCTGACCCAATGGCTGACGGACCCGTCATCCAAAACGCAGCGACACGAGCCCTGCGCAACGGAATGACACTGAAGACACTCTTCGCCCAGCTGAAAGCAATACGCAACGACGTGAGCATCCCGCTCATTCTCATGGGCTATCTCAACGTCATCAACAAATACGGCATCGAAGAATTCTGCCAGTCATGTGTAGAATGCGGCGTGTCCGGAGCCATTATCCCCGACCTGCCGTTCAAGGACTACATCGAAGACATCAAACCAATAGCCGACAAATACGACATACGTATCATCATGCTCATCACGCCAGAGACAAGCGAAGAACGCATACGCTTCATCGACCAAAACACAGATGGATTCATATATATGGTTAGCTCGGCAAGCATAACAGGAGCACAGAAATCATTCGACGACGCAAAGAAAGAGTATTTCGAGCGAATCAACGCCATGAACCTGAAGAACCCGCGCATGATAGGCTTCGGCATCAGCAACAGGCAGACACTGCAACTCTCGCAAGACAACGCTGCCGGAGCCATCATTGGCAGCAAGTTCGTACAGCTGCTCGAAGATGCCGGAGGCAATGCAGAGGTGGCTATAGACAATCTTTTTGAAGCATTGGAGAAATAAATTCAAGATAACGGCGAAAACAACAAGCAACAATGGGAAAATACAACGTTGACAAAATGGGATTCTATGGCAACTACGGCGGTGCCTATGTCCCGGAGATACTATACAAGACTGTGGAGAACCTGAAAGAATCGTACGAAGCCATCATCGACAGCGACGAATTCAGAAAAGAGTTCCACGACCTGCTTAGAGACTATGTAGGCCGCCCGTCACCACTCTACTACGCACGACGCATGTCCGAACGGTATGGATGCCGGCTCTATCTGAAGAGAGAAGACCTCAACCACACCGGCGCACACAAGATTAACAACGCCCTCGGACAGATTCTCCTTGCACGGAAAATGGGCAAGACACGCATCATAGCCGAAACCGGCGCAGGACAACACGGCGTGGCAACAGCCACAGTCTGCGCACTCATGAATATGCCATGCACCGTCTATATGGGAGCTCTTGATGTAGAGCGCCAGCATGTCAATGTGGAACGTATGCGTATGCTCGGAGCGCAAGTGGTGCCTGTAAACAGCGGAAACAAGACACTGAAAGACGGCACAAACGAAGCCATCAGAGACTGGTGCTGCCATCCTGCCGACACTTTCTATATCATCGGCTCTACCGTTGGGCCACACCCCTACCCCGAGCTTGTGGCAAGGCTACAGAGCGTCATCTCTGAAGAAATTAAGTGGCAGCTGCAAGAAAAGACAGGACGCGACTATCCTGACTGGCTCATGGCTTGCGTCGGAGGAGGCTCAAATGCCGCTGGCACTATATACCACTACCTCGACGACGAACGCGTGAAGATTATTCTCGGCGAGGCGGGCGGAATGGGTAACGATACAGGCATGACAGCCGCATCATTGCAGACAGGCACAACAGGCATCCTTCACGGCTCACGAATAAAACTGATGCAGACCGATGATGGACAGATTGTAGAGCCATACTCTATATCTGCCGGTCTCGACTATCCCGGAACAGGGCCTATGCACTGCAATATCTACGAGACAGGACGCGCCCAAGTGCTCTCTGCCAACGACGACGAAGCGCTTAAAGCGGCTTACGAGCTGACACGCCTCGAAGGCATCATACCCGCACTTGAATCCTCACACGCACTCGCTCTGTTGCCGAAGGTGGCAGGACAATTCAAGAAAGACGACATCGTCGTGCTCACCGTCTCAGGCAGAGGAGATAAAGACCTCGACACCTATCTCGCAAACAAAGACAAAATCAAATAGCCACATATTCTTCGACCAGGTCAAAGCCTCATCCCATCCCGTATTCTTCAACCAGGTCGAAGCTTCATCCCCGTCCCGTATTCTTCAACCAGGTCGAAGCTTCATCCCCATCCCGTATTCTTCGACCAGGTCGAAGAACAAAAACACCAAGAATATGCATCAACACACATACACCACCCACGTTCGCCGGATGCTTGCCGACATGTACACCCCTGTCAGCGTCTATATGCGCCTGCGAGATATCTATCCCCAGTCTGCTCTGATGGAAAGCTCTGACTATCACGATTCCAACAACTCACGCTCGTTCATTGCCATCAACCCCGTCGGAAACGTCAGTATCTCACACGGAAAGGCGATATGCACCTTCCCTGACGGCACCACAACGACGAAAGACGTGACAAACGAATACAAGGCAGACATTGCGATAAACGAATTCATACAGCATTTCTCAGTCGAAGGAGAAGAAAAATCGGTTTGCGGACTTTACGGCTACACCTCGTTCAACGCCGTAAGATATTTCGAGAATATCGACGTGAAAGACACCACAATGGAGAAGAACGATGCACCTGACATGATGTATATCTTCTTCCGCGATGTCATCGTCTTCGACCATTTCAACAACACCATGACAATCGTGTCGTTGGGCAGCGAGGCTGATATAGACAACATACTGCGCCTCATCAACCGCACGAACGTCAATCCCTACGATTTCCATCCCGTAGGTGAGACCACATCACCGCTCACCGACGACGAACACAAGGCCAACATACGTCGCGGCATACAACACTGCCTACGTGGCGATGTCTTCCAGATTGTACTCTCACGACGGTTCTGCCAGAAATACGAAGGCGACGACTTCAAACTCTACAGGGCTTTGAGAAGTATCAATCCCTCACCCTATCTATTCTATTTCGATCTCGGCGGCTTCCGCCTCTTCGGTTCAAGTCCGGAGACACACTGCCGGATACAGGGACGCAGTGCATACATCGACCCCATCGCCGGCACCACGAAGCGCACAGGAGATGCCGAGCAGGACCGCAAGAACGCCGAATATTTGCGCAACGACCCGAAAGAGAATGCCGAACACGTTATGCTCGTCGATCTCGCACGCAACGACCTCTCGCGCAACTGCCATGACGTACACGTTGATTTCTACAAAGACATGCAACTCTATTCGCACGTCATACACCTCGTCTCGCGCGTCAGCGGCACTCTAAACGACGACGCTGACCCTATCAAGGCTTTCATCGACACTTTCCCTGCCGGCACATTGTCCGGAGCGCCGAAAGTGCGCGCCATGCAGCTCATCTCCCAATACGAGCCGCACAACCGCGGAGCATACGGTGGCTGCATCGGATTCATCGGATTCGACAAATCCCTCAACCAAGCCATCACCATCAGAACCTTCGTCAGCCGCAACAACGAGCTATGGTTCCAGGCAGGAGGCGGCATAGTAGCGAAGAGCGACGAAGAATACGAACTCCAGGAGGTGAACAACAAACTCGGAGCATTGCGCAGAGCCATCATCATGGCAGAACAGATGTAACAACATCTCTCGTATTCTTCAAAAAACACCCATCCCACACACAGAAAGAAAATGAAAATCGTTATCATAGACAACTACGACTCATTCACCTACAATCTGAGTCATCTCGTAAAAGAGCTGGGGGCCGACGTCACCGTCTATCGCAATGATAAGTTCATGATGCCCGAACTCGACCGTTTCGACAAAATCATCCTCTCTCCCGGGCCCGGCATACCGTCAGAGGCAGGACTGCTGCTCGACGTCATCACCACATACCGCGGACGGAAACCAATGCTCGGCGTATGCCTCGGGCATCAGGCAATAGGCGAAGTCTTCGGCGCGACACTCACCAATCTCGCCGACGTTTATCACGGTGTGGCGACAGAAGGCACGCAGTTCGGCAACGACCCGATTTTCCGCGGACTGCCGAAACGCATCGTCATGGGAAGATACCACTCATGGGTCGTTGACAACACATCCCTGCCCGAATGTCTCGAAGTGACTGCCATATCTGACGACGGTTACATCATGGGACTGAAACACCGCCACTACGACATACACGGAATACAGTTCCATCCCGAGAGCGTGCTCACGCCCGAGGGCAGAACAATGATAAAGAACTGGCTGGAACTATAAGCCAACCGTAAAGCAAATACGTCATACAAATTTTCAGGGGATGCGCCGCTACGGCTCATTCCCTGAATTGTTATAGGCAAATTCAAATCTATTCCTCCTCCATCCTCTAAAGTCCTCTTGCCTTCTCTCCTATCCTCTCTCATCCTTTTATCGCATCCCTCACCTTCTCTGCCAAATCCTCGTACGACAGCAATTTGTCTGGCATGACAGGCTTCAGATACTCAACAGTGATGGCAGTGCGGTTCGGGATACGCCTGCCTCGCGGTAGAGCCTCGAAAGCTCCGGTGATACGTACTGGCACAATAGGCACGTCCAATTCCTGGCTCAGTATGGCGAACGTACGTTTGAAGCCTGACATATTGCCGTCGTGGGTGCGCGAACCCTCGGGGAAAATCACCACGTTCTTACCATGACGCAAGACATCTGCGAGACGCACAATCGACGATTTCAGATTGCGGCGTTCCATCACCACAATGTTATGATGCTTGGCGAGGAATCTCACCACAGCCCCCTGCACATGGTCTTCCGTGGCATAGAAGTAACAGTCTGACGTCTGCTTCCATCCCAGTCCTGCCATTGTCAGCGGACCGTCAAGCACACTCTGGTGATTAGGGGCAATGATGAACGGCCCCTCGGCAGGGATATTCTCCACGCCAACCACTTTCAGGCTGTTGTGCCATTTGAAGAAACATCTGAGCAGACGAGACCAAAGAGATGTCAACGATGATGTCTGAAGTTTAGTATCTACCGCCGTACGGTTCATAAGAATCTTATGCCAGTCAATATCCTCCACCTCAATCTTCGTCTTCTCGGCAGCAATATGTTCGGCAATCTCTCCGATATTCTTAAACGCCGCCATGCTGTCAGCATTCAGATGCATTCCGAACGTCTGTTCTATGAAACCCTGCAAGCCAACACGGTCGAGTGAATCGAAGGCGAGGTCTGTCTCGATATGCGAGAGCGGAGAAACAGGCATACGTTTCTCACGTTCAATATACGCCTTCAGCACCATGAACTCCTGCGACAGGTGCTCATCCCCCGCCGCCGGAGCCTCATCCTTCGTTTCAGGCAGACTTCCCTTGGCGATGATATCCTTCAGCTTATACCGCTGCAGTTTTTCAAGTCTCGTGCGCGGCAGCTCGCCATGATACACATACACAGACATCAGCTTCTTGTAGTTCATCACGGTGAGGTTATACGGTTCAAGCACTTCACGTTTCAAAGCGACAGAAATCTCCTCGTCGCCACGTCCGGCAACCCACTGCTCCTGCGGCACGATGATGACGCGCAGCATGTCTCCGTCCTGCACTACGGCAGCCTCCTTCACCTGAGTGTCGTATTTCTCAATCTTATATTCTATCTCCGAAGGCTGCACGTTCTTCCCGTTCGAGAGAACGATAATCTCCTTCGTCCTGCCAGTAATATACACACGTCCCTTCTCGTCGAAGCGGGCGAGGTCGCCCGTATGCAGGAAACCGTCACTGTCAATCACGGCAGCCGTCTCCTCAGGACGGTTGTAGTAGCCTTTCATCAGGTTCGGCCCCTTTGCGCATATCTCCCCATTCACAATCTTACACTCAACGCCCGGCAGCGGCAAGCCGCAACAGCCGGGAATGATGTCGTTAGGGCGAGTGAAAGAGATTATCGGCGCCGTCTCCGTCATGCCGTAACCCTCAAGCACATCAAGCCCCAAAGCCTGCAAGCCCTCGCTTACGTCACGGTCAAGAGCCGCACCACCGCTAACACAGAAGTCGATATGTCCGCCCATCTTCTTGCGTACAGAAGAGAAGACGATGCGCGAGAGGCGGCGGCTGCGCACCTTCTTGCACATCCCGAACAACAAACGCGTCACAGCATTGGCATCAATCTTCTTCATTATGCCATTATACAAAGTCTGCCACAGACGCGGCACGCCAACAAAGATAGCCACCTTGCCACGGCACAGCGTCGCCATGATGTCAGGTCCCGACATCGTCGGACAGATAGCGACACCACCGCCCATGATAATCGGCGCAATGACAGTGCCCATGAGAGGCAGAATGTGATGCACAGGCAGGAGAATCAGCGTGCGGCGGTTCTCGTTGAAGATATGGATGCCGTCGCACACACCACGGATGTTCGCATACAGATTCGCAAACGACAGCATCACACCCTTAGGCGACCCCGTTGTGCCCGAGGTATATATAATCAGCGACGTAGCATCCTCGGCAGCCCACGAATACGACTTCAACTCGCCTTCGTCAACATCAGCCTTCTCCAGTTCGTCGATGATATGTAGCACAACCTCAACACCCGATTTCTCTGCTGCACTGCGCGCCGTATCGGCATGAGATGCCGAACACCACAAATGGCGCGGACGGCAGTCGTTAAGGATATATGCTACATCGTCAACTGTGGATGTCGCATCTACAGGCACGGCAATACCCCGGTTGTTCCATACAGAGAAGAAGGCATAAATCCAGCCCTCACGGTTCTCACTGAAAATCACCGTACGGTCACCCTCAGCCATCTCCGTCTCGGCGGCATACAGCTCGATGCGCTTCAGCATAGCCCTGTAGCTAACCTCACGCTCACCGACAATGATGGCGGTCTTGCAAAAGTCTTTTATCATATTCGGATTATTTTTGGCTGCAAAGGTAGTCAAAGAAAACTGAAAAAAGCAACAAAAATCCTATCTATTTGACAAATAATGAGAAAAAAGCAAATAATATCCTACTAATGCAATATTATATCATATAACTCAACAAGGTTCACACGCGAGCGGTAGCTGGCACGGGTCTTTGCCCTGTCCATCCTCTCGACATATTCAAGGTACTTGCCAAGACATTCCTCGAAGGGAATGAAGCCACGGCTCTCATCACTGCGAACCCAGGGGTTCCAGCCAGTCATGAGTTGCTTCGTCACAGCCTCCATGATTTCGGCTGCTTTCCTCTTTCTCTGGCTAATCTTCAAATCAGAAGAAATAAAGAACATTTTCCTTCTCATTTCATTGCGAGAAGGGTCTAAAGCGTAAAAGTCAACATACCATTTTGAACCTGTGTGGAGAACAGGATAGGTGAATCCAACCATCTGAGATGCACCTAATGAAGAGATTTTTGGGTTAACATTCTTTAGACTTGCGCTCCAAATCTGTAGGAATGTTGGTTAAACATGCTGAAGAATTTTCGTCCATTCAGCGTCCACGTTTTTTACAAAGTTAAAGGGTAACTCGTTGAACTTCAACTCGTTACCCTTTGTTTTGCGGAGAGAGAGGTTTTATCGAGATGAGAACGGAAGACCATGTAAGAGTTTGAATGAGCTGATAATCAGCGATATGTAGATACTCAGGCAATCATGTTTGCTCACTGATAATCTTGTTTGGTCAGGACTCACGGAACCTTTGGCGGCATCAACTTTTATGATTTATTTTGCTGAAAAATTGTGATTGGAACCTCTGGGGTTCCACAAATATCAATGCAAAAATGACATCATAAACATATATACGCAAATGATACAGATAAAATTTTCTATCAGACCTTATATAAAAGGTACTACTGGTCAAGTGGGCTTGAAAGTAAGATGGAATCAGAGTAAGTGTGAGGTTTCTTTCTTCACCAACGTTTGGGCAGATCCTGCAAAATGGGACAACGACCTTCTCAGAGCCAAGAAAGGGACAACACACGAGGTACGAGGTATGAGATATACCCATGACGTGATAAACCAAACTATTGCGGAATACCGAGAAGAGATAACGTCGGTATTTGACAAATGCGCTCTTCGAAATACAGTCCCTACTGTCGATGAGTTGAAGAGAATGGTCAATGCGGCACTTGGACGAGGTGCAGCTTCAACAGAGCCAATACCTGTAGCGAAAAAGAAGAGCATGAAGGAAATGATTGAATGGTTTCTTGAAGAGTGCGGTCGTGAAAAGAATTGGGATGACCAAGCAAAAGAGAAATATACACAGGCGTTTCTACACATTACAAAAGCAAATCCTCGCATCCGTCCTGACAAGATAACGCTGGAGCACATGTATAAATTGAGAGAGTGGTATATCAAGAATGAATATCGAAACCGTACTATCAATAAACAGGTGACAATGCTTAAGGGGTTCTTGAAATGGATAGACTCAAAAGACGGTTATGAGGTGCCAACTGCTGTGCTTAATTTCGAGACTAACTTGAAGGTACTTCCTAAAACCGTAACTTTTCTCCACTATGATGAGTTGCTACACTTTGCCCATTTTGAGTTTCAGAACGACAAATCAGGGCGTTTGTCTCGTGCGCGTGATTTCTGGTGCTTCATGGCTTTCACGTCTCTCAGAATTTCCGACCTTATGAGGCTTAACAGAGTCCACATTTTGGATGGGCGTATTGAAATGTTTGCCCAAAAGACAGGAGAACACCTCTATATTCCACTGACAGAGGAAGCACAAGTAATTATTGACCGCTATAAAGGCAAGGAGACTAAAGAGGGATTGGTGTTTGATATTCCCAGTGCTCAGAAATTAAATGACGCAGTAAAAGATGCAGCCAAGGAGGCTGGTCTTGACCGAATAATCACAGAAGTTTACTATATAGGTACTGAGAGATACGAGGACAACCATAAGTTCTGTGATATTATCAGCAACCACGATGCCAGAAGAACTTTTGTTTCCTGCTCTCTCGCCATGGGGATTCCTGCTGAGACTGTTATGAAGTGTACTGGGCATAAGAACTACAACACCATGAAACCCTACATCGAAACTGCCACAGAGACACAAGCATTGCAGATGGAGAAGTGGAACAAGAACCAATACCGCAGTAAAATCATAAACTTGCTTGATGATGTTAGCGAAGATTTCTTGAAGCAGCTCCTCGTAGATATTCAGAAGAGACTCGCCAAGGCAGACTAAAAAGATTATGTGATAGTACATCTAGCAAGAAACGACTTTGGGCCTATTTATATTTAAGCGTTATACGACATAGTATGACGCTTTTTTAGTGTTCCATCCATGTGTTTTTTACTCAATTCAACTTTATTTTTTACTGGGAAGAACATAATTTTTACTGGGTTTACTCATACTTGCAGAGGTGTTTAAAACCTTATAGCTTTGCACCGAAAATCATCAAAACAACTACCGAAATGCAGCTCGTCCCTGTGGCGAAGCTGGTACCTTATATAAACAACGCCCGAACCCACTCTCCGGAACAGATCAGTAAGCTTCGTTCCTCCCTTCGTGAGTTCGGGTTTATCAATCCTGTTATTATCGACCGTGACTTTGGTGTGATCGCCGGGCACGGTCGTATTCTTGCAGCGAAAGAAGAAGGCATCGAAGAGGTGCCCTGTGTATTCGTTGATTATCTTACTGAGGCACAGAAGAAAGCCTATATCCTGGCGGATAACCGAATGGCCCTGGACGCCGGATGGGATGAGGAACTCCTGCGCATCGAGATCGAATCCCTCCAGGGCGAGGACT